>JBATKL010000001.1:0-17491 GCA_049669385.1 Candidatus Electrothrix sp.
CGGATGTTTTCCATGGTGAAAAAGACCGAGCTTGGAGTGAAGGAGCAACAACCCTTTTGGAGTAAGGTTCGTCAGGTCTCTATCGGGAGTGACAGGCATAAGGAAATCAAAAGAGAGTTGTATCTTTTTGAGGATATGAGCAGTCAGAATGAGATGTTTGAGAAAATACAACGTCTCAGTCAGGCTGTGGAACAAAGTTCGAATTCGGTTGTCATTACAGGTACTGATGGTGTTATAGAGTACGTAAACAGGACCTTTGTGAGCACAACCGGGTATAATGCGCATGAGATTATCGACCAGAGTTTGGAGATATTGGCACCCAGCAAGGCAGAGGCTGGTGTGTATCAAAAAATGTGGTCTGCTGTTCGATCCGGGAATGAATGGACAGGAGAGTTGGTCAATAAAAAGAAGAACGGCGCGCTTTATGAGGAAAATGTTGTTGCCTCTCCAATTCGTAATGAAGAAAATGAGATAACGCATATTATTGTTACGAAAGAAAATATAACAGATTTAAAAAAAGCTCGCCAGCAGGCCGACAGTGCTAATAAGGCAAAGAGTGAATTCCTCGCTAATATGAGCCATGAAATTCGTACTCCGATGAATTCCATCATCGGTATGACGGAACTCCTTCTTGAAACAAAATTATTTCCTGAGCAAAAAGGATATGTTGAAAACGTAAACAGCTCAGCCAGTGTTCTTTTGTCGCTTATTAATGATATTCTTGACTTTTCAAAAATAGAGGCAGGTAAATTGGAACTTGATTATCATCCTTTCAGACCTCGACACCTCGCTGAAGAGGTTGTCCAAACGTTGAAGATCTTGGCGAAGCAAAAGAGTATTAAGCTCCTCCTGAACGTTGTCAATGATGACGACTGTTATCCGGAGGGTGACTCTTTGCGGATCAGGCAGGTCTTGCTTAATCTCGTGGGTAATGCTATCAAATTCACCCACCAAGGGAATGTCACGCTTGAGGTCAATATCCGCTCCACCCATGCAAATTATTGCTCGGCAAGTTTTACGATCAGTGATACAGGTATCGGTATTTCTCAGGATCAACAGGAGAATATTTTTGCCAACTTCACCCAGGCTGACAGCTCGATAACCCGAGATTTTGGCGGAACCGGCCTTGGCCTTGCCATCAGTAATCGTTTGTTGCAACTGATGGGGAGTGAAATTTACTTGAAAAGTACCTTAGGGGTCGGGAGTGTTTTCTCTTTCAGTCTGTTGCTGGAAGAGGCGAAACATCCGGTGAGCGGCATAGAGCAACAGCAGGAGGTGCCAGCCTCAGCCCAGCGATGTCTTGATATTTTGCTGGTTGAAGATAATCCGGCAAACCAACGCCTTGCCGTGATAATCCTTGAAAAACAAGGGCAGCTGGTCACCGTGGCCAATAATGGCCTTGAGGCTCTTTCATATTTGAGTCGCCAACATTTTGACCTTATCTTTATGGATATGCAGATGCCGATTATGGACGGGTTGACATCGACCCGCTATATACGGCAAGTTGAGCAGGGAGTGGCGATTGATTTGCCTGAGCTTGATGCCGTCTCGGATCAGCTTCATGATCGGCTTATAGGCGGGCATGTGTATATTGTTGCTGTCACGGCCAATGCTATGTATGAAGATCGAAAACAATGCCTTGAGGCTGGGATGGATGAGTACCTTAGTAAACCCTATAAAAAATATTCTCTTTTGAAGATATTGCATAATTTTGATAGAAAAAGTGTAGCTCAAGTGCCTTCTCCGCCAGCGAAAGAGGAAGAAAGTACAGCAGCAGTTTCATGGGATGAAGTGATGCAACACCTTATGAAGCATTTTGAATTGGAACGGGAAGATGCCCAAACAGTGCTTTCCACCTATGCCGAGTCGCTTGCTCAAGGTCTTGTTGATCTTCGTAAGCATATGGATAACGAAGATGGCACAGAAGGAGGGCGTCAAGCCCATGCCATGAAAGGAGGATTGCTTAATCTCGGACTGAGTCAGCTTGCTGAAACCGCCTTTGTTTTGGAGAAAGAGTTGCCAAAGGCAATAGAGAAAAGCCATTTTGTTCTGCTGGATAAACTTACCGAGGCTCTCAAAGGGCTCACGGCCTGATACCTTGTTATGGGGAAAAGAGGCGGAACCGTTGCGGAGCTTGGCTGATGAAGTACAGTAATATAGTATTCTTGTACATAGTAATGGCAATAAGCCTGGTCGTGCTTGTGCTCTTCGGTGGAAGCCTTGTTTTTTATATGCATCAGCAGGAGCTTGTCCGAGAAGATATTAAGACCTATCGCTATTCACTGGCTCAGGAAGCGGAGCGTATTCGGCAGACCTTTGGTCAGATTGCCAGTTTTTCAGGGCTGTTGGCGAATAATCCTGTTGTTGTTAGTACGATGAATAAGCGTATGCATCGTATTGCACCGTCACTGGTGGCACAACAGCTTGTTGAAAAGAATTTGGGATGGGTTGCAGATGTTGAAAATATTACAGCTGTTTTTATCCTTGATCTTGAAGGAAAATATGTTTATGGGACAGTGCCGGATGCTCTCGGGAAGGACCATGGTTTTGCAGGTTATTTTCAGAAGACAATAACGGATGACTCTGGTCTGTATGCCGCGATGAACGACGCGACCCAGCAGAATGAAATTTATTATGCTCGGGTTGTTAAAAACGGTAATCTTCCTCTCGGAGTTATTGTTTTGAAAATCAGTTTGGACTTTTTTCATCTTCGTTCGTTCACGACAGCCTTTACTGCAATCCCACCCGAGCCGGAAGAAATGCGCATTGGTTTGTCCACGGACAGCAATATTCTTTTTGATACAACAGAAAAGCTTGTCTCTCTTCAGTCACTTACTCAAGAACAGCAGGAAGTTTTACGGAAGAGCCAGCAATTTTCCCCGGAACGAATTCAATCATTGGGCTTTACCCCCTATGGGTTGGATACGCTGGCAACCTCTGGGTTTTTAAATAAAAAAATTCCGGATGGGAACGAATATTATCTTTTTTGTCAGCCGTTAGTGGGAGATGATCTCGCGTTGATCCATGTGGTAAAAAAGGCATGGTTTGAGGAAAACTATCGACCGGCTTCGTTGGGCTCATCAAGTTTTATTATGCTTCTTTTCTTGCTGCTGATAGTTATGCTTGCTCTGCTGTATATGGCCAATAGACGCCACCGCCAGGCATTATTGGCAGTTGCGACACTTGAACGCGAAGCTGAACAGCGCATTCAGGATAAGGAAAAATATGAGGCGATTAACAATCGAAATCCTCAGGGATTCTGGTTGAGTGATTTTGAGTCTGGAATAATTCTGGAGGTAAACCAAAGCCTTTGTCAGCTCCTTCAGCGGTCTTCTGAAGATATTATCGGTCGTAATGTCAAAGAACTTCTGGTAACAAAGGATGTGTACTCTGACGGGAAAGGGAAGGGAGAGGCAACAGGCGATAAAGACCGATGTGATATTTCTCAAGAGGGGCGATTACGTTTGGCAGAGGGGAAATTGCTGCATGTCCTGAGTACTTCTTCTTGCATCACCCCGCCAGGCAGTGAAAAAAAGACCTGTTTTTCTTTTTTTACGGATATTTCCGAGCGAAAACAGGAGCAGGAACAGCTCTTTCTCTTTTCTCAAGCGGTCGAGCAAAGTACCAGTGCCATTGTTATTACTGATAAGCATGCTGAGATTGTCTATACAAATCCTTTTTTCAGCGAACTGACCGGCTATAGCCGAGAGGAACTTTACGGGACAAATCCTGATGTTCTGACTGCCGGAGAAAAAGATACCGTGGTCAGTGAGGAAATATGGCAGACCGTCAAAAATGGAGGAACGTGGAAAGGGTTTCTCCGTAACACCAAGAAGAACGGCGTACGATATTGGGAAGGAGAGACGGTTTATCCGCTCTATGATCGCTATACGCAGGAGATCAGCTATTATCTTGCTATAAAAAATGACATTACCGAGCGGCTTGACTTGGAGAAAGAGCTGAAGGCTCAGCTGGCTAAACTCGAACTCATTGTCGAGCATGCTGCTATCGGAATTGTTCGGGTTATTGATACTGACTTTGTTTGGGCAAGCGGGGTTGCCGCAAAGATGTTTGGCTACACGGATAAAGATGCCTTTATATCCATTGCGCCCTCTGTGCTCTTTGATAATCAGGAGCTGTTTGAGCAGACATACGACCGGGCCTTAGCCTCCTTTGAGGATAATCGCGTTTTTCAGGAAGATCATCTGATGCGTCGTCGGGACGGAAGTCAGTTTTGGTGCTCACTGACAGCTAAAATAATTGATCCTGTTGACCAGGAACAGGGAGCGATCTGGATAACGAAAGATATCAGTCGGCAAAAGGAGGAAGAGCAACAGCTGCAGCTGGCAAGGGAGAGGGCTGAGCAGGCTAATCAGGCCAAAAGTGATTTTCTCGCCAATATGAGTCATGAAGTTCGTACCCCTATGAGTGCTATTATCGGTATGAGTAAGTTGGCACTGGAAACCTCTCTTGACAAGCAGCAGCAATACTATATCGGGACTGTGCATAAGGCTGCTGAGTCTCTGCTTGGATTGCTTAATGATATTCTTGACTTTTCTAAAATTGAGTCAGGGAAACTCCAACTGGATCTAGCTATTTTTCCTCTGGAAGAAAATATTCAGGATGCGGTTCGGACCGTGGAGTTTCAGGCAGAAAAAAAGAGTCTGCATCTGCACTGTAATATTGACCCGCAAGTGCCACGTTTTGTCTATGGCGATGCAATGCGTCTGCGCCAGATTCTTGTGAATTTATTGAACAACAGTATAAAATTCAGCGAGAAAGGTGTTGTTTCTGTTCAGGTTTTCATGCAGGAAAGTAGTGCCGATGAAACCCTGCTTGAGTTCCAGGTTAAGGATAACGGTATCGGCATTGCGCCGGAAAAACTTGATGCTATTTTTGAGGAATTTGTTCAGGCGGATAGCAGTACGAGCAGAGATTTTGAAGGTACCGGCCTAGGGTTGACAATATGTTATCGACTCTGCAAAATGATGGGTGGAAACATCGGTGTTGATAGCATACTTGGTCAGGGAAGCACCTTTACCTTTACTGCACGTTTTAAGAACGTTGTCGGAGCGGATGCCCCTGTGGCAAACGTTGCGGCAGGGCAGGAGGCAGACCTGCAAGGTCTGCGTATTTTGGTGGTTGATGATAATGAGTCTAATCGTTTCCTTGCTAAGGCTATGTTCCAGAAGGACGATCATCAAATTGTCGAGGCGGAGAATGGGCTTGAAGCCCTTCGGGTCCTTGTTGATCATCATTTTGATGTTATTTTGATGGATGTGCAGATGCCTATTATGGATGGGCTGACAGTCACGAAGATTATACGGGCCTGTGAACAGAAGAGATATCAACCCATAGCTGATCATGCATTGCCGAAAGAGTTTACAGAAGCATTGCAATATAGGTTGACAGGTGGTCATATGCCTGTTGTCGCCTTGACGGCGCATGCCATGAAGGAGGATAAAGAGCGATGTCTTGAAGCTGGCATGGATGGTTATGCCGTTAAGCCTTTTAAAACAAAAGAAATTTACCACGCTTTTCAACAAACAGGGTATGTTGACGGAGTTGTGAAGAATGCAACGGGAAAAAAACAACAGGACGGTACGGCCATGATGGAACAGAAAAAAGAAAACGATAATGCCCTTCTTACAAGTGTTGCTGAACATCTGAAAAACATATACAGTCTTGAGCCTGATCAGGTGGAACAGATGATACAGCTGTCCTCCCGGTCAATATCTGAGACTTTTGACCAGGCCAAGCAGGCTGTGAAAGACAATGATTTGGAGGCCCTGTCCGCTGCTGGCCATAAGGCAAAGGGAATTCTTCTTGGTGTGGGGCTCAAAGATGGAGCAGAGCTGGCCAGGAAAATTGAATCTGCTAGTAAAGAGGGACAGGACGAAGATTATCATGGTATGATGGCGCAATTGGAGGAAGATCTTCAGCCCTTGCTGAAGCTGACCTCCGGGGATAGCGGGAGCTGATCGCAAATGAAAGTAATTTTTTGCGAAGAATGTGGAGGGAAGAATATAGTTGCGGATGAGCAACTGGAGCATATTGATCATAAGCCGCTTGGATGCCAGATTTGCGGAAATATCATATCTCAGGAAACGATAATTCCTCACCTTCGCTCAACAGAGCCTATTAATACCCTTCATTATCATCTCCTGCTCATTGATGATGATTTTGCTCATCTTCAGCTGATGAAAACGACCTTGGAGAAAGAGTATACCGTTTCTATCGCTTCAACCGGGGTGCATGGACTTGAGCTGGCAGCGGAGCGCAAGCCAGATCTCATTCTTCTGGACCTGAATATGCCGGGAATGGATGGTTACGAGGTGTGTAAGCGTCTCAAGGAAAATCCGGTCACCAGGAAGATCACGGTTATTTTTGTCAGTGCCCGGGATGATAAGGATGACGAGTATCGAGGTTTTACGCTCGGTGCTGTTGATTATATCAATAAACCGATTAATCTTCAGATTCTTAATGCACGAATTACAGCTCAGCTCCGCTTGAAGCAACTTGTAGATCAACAGAAAAAACAGTCTGATAGCCTTATTCAGTCGTTGCATCAGGATAATATTCAGATCGAGCGGGAGCTGGAGTGTCTCCAGCAGGAGAAAACCAATCTTTTTGCGCTGCTTGATTTTGTCCAGGACAGGGTGATTATAGAGGACCAAGAGACGAGAATACTCTGGGCCAATAAGGCTACTCGGGATTTCTGTACTATGCGCCTTTCCGAACTTGTCGGCTCTTTACATCATGAAGTCCTGCTGGATCCCAGCTTCCGTTGTGAAGAATGTATTACCCAAAAGCTTGCCGATAATACGCCACGGGTAGACTCTTCAGCTGATGCCAAGCAGGCAAATCCGCAGGTGCATACATTGCATATTCCCCTTTTTGACGAGAACGAAGAGATGAAGGGCTTTGCCCATATTATTCAGAAGCAGGACGTCGGGCAGCCCAATGAGGGCGGTCAGATCTGTCAGGCTGCTGAATCTGCGGTAAACAGTTTTATTGATAAAAATCGAAAAGCGATACGGGATAATCTGGCAACAATACTTTTCGGGATTGATGCGGTAGGCAGTTTGCTCAGAGACAATAAAGACCTTGAAACTGTCAGTCGTCCGGTAACCAAGGCGGCTGAGGAATTGGACCGTATGGTATGCACTTTGCTGGATTTTAGCAAAAATGATAAAGGATTTTAAGCGGACTTCTTTTTTAACCCTTTGAGCAGCATTGAAAATGAAAAATGTCTTAATTGTTGATGACGATCTTGGTTTTCAGAGGTTACTGGGGATCAGTCTTAAAAAATATAAAAAAGATTTTGAAGTTATTCTCTCTAATAACGGTGAGGAGGCGATAGGGATTCTTAACCGGAAGACTATTGATCTTATTGTCACGGACTTACAGATGCCTAAGATTGACGGGCTCACTCTGCTGGCATATATCAATGGTGCTTTTCCGAAAATGCCCTGTGTGATCATGACAGCGCATTCTACTCCGGAGATTGAGAAACAGTTTGCCCAGACCGGACAACGTTTGTTGAAGAAACCTTTTACTATCAATAAACTGGTTGAAGCTGTTCAGGATGCACTTGCGCCACAGCCTCCTGGTGGCATGCTGAAAGGCATTTCAGTTGCCAACTTTTTACAGATGATAGCCTTAGAGCAAAAAACCTGTCTGTTGGAAATCATTTCCACAAGCAATGAAAAGGGATTCTTTTATATAGAAAACGGTGAAGTTTTTGATGCGGCGTTCAAACGATTAAATGGAGAAGAAGCGGCTTATTCCTTGATTGCTCTTGAGGGAGCAAGTATAAGTTTTACAGACATCCCAAGTTCTCAGAAGGTGAAGAAGCGTATCCACTCAAGTCTGATGGGCCTTATTATGGAGGCCATGACTCGTAAAGACGAAACCGTTGGCAATGCCTGAATCGGAAAAAAAACAGTATCTCTGTGATGACAGAACAGTCCCGTATATTCTGATTGTTGATGATAGTCCGAGTGATATCTGTTTGTTGGAGTCTATTCTTCGTTCTCATGGGTTTGTCTCCCAATCCCTTACTGATCCGACCAAGGCCCTTGAACATTGTCAACGGGCTCGACCTGAAATAGTTCTGCTTGATATCAGCATGCCTGGAATGAATGGTTTTCAGGTCTGTGCGCAATTAAAAAACGATCTCGTCCTTTCTACTATTCCTGTCCTTTTTTTAACCGCCATGAGCGATGTGGCGGACAAAATTCGCGGTTTTAAAGCTGGAGGTTCTGATTTTCTGGTGAAGCCGTATGAGCCCTCAGAACTTATAGCCAGAGTTTCTACCCAAATTAATCTGCGGAGAGCGCAACATGAACTTGCCTGTCGAAATCAGGAGCTTAAAGAAGAGATTCGTGATAAAGAAAAAGCACATGCTGCTCTGTTGGACAGTGAATCACGCAATGAGGCTGTTCTCAATAATGCAGCCGTCTGTATAGGCCTCCTTTCCCTTGACGGTACCTATGAGATGGTGAACGGTCTGTATGCCGATGTTTTTGGTTACTCACGTGCCGAATTTCAAGATATGCAGCTTCAGGATATTGTCCATCCTGATTATATTGATGCAACCGAGGAGGTCATGGAGTTTCTTCGGTATGGCCAGTTGGAGCAGCATTATGCAGATAAGAAATTTCTTCGTAAGGACGGCTCGATTTTTCCTGGAGGACATTGGCTCAGTCCTCGACGGACAGGATACGGAACCTGTAACGGTTTTGTTTGTATAATTAGTGATCTGACCGAGCAGAAAAAGGCCGAAAATGAGTTGCGGCTCGCGCATACAGTCTTTGAGACCAGCTCAGAAGGTATGTTGGTTACTGATGCTGAAAATTGTATTATTATGGTCAATCCTGCTTTTACCACGATTACCGGTTATGAGCGTGAGCAGGCTATCGGAAGAGATCCTTCTTTTCTTAAGTCAGATCAGCAGGATGAAAAGTTTTATCAGCAGATGTGGAAAACCTTACTGCGGAAGAACAGTTGGCAGGGAGAAATCTGGAATCGGCGGCGTACCGGTGAAGAATATCCGCAATGGCTCTCCATAGCAGTTATACGTAATAGGAATAAGAGCATTGCTCATTATGTCGCATTATTCTCTGATATCAGTGATCGGAAAAAAGCCGAGGAGATTCTCCGCCATCAGGCAATGCATGATCCGCTGACCCGACTTCCCAATCGTGTTATGTTTGATGAGCGTTTGCGTGGTTCTTTGTCCCGGGCAAAACGGTTAAACAGCCGAGTCGCTCTGCTCTATCTTGATTTGGATAATTTTAAAACAATCAATGATAGTCTGGGACATCTTGCCGGTGACCGGGTTTTACAGATGGTTGCAGATCGTTTGCGGGATTGTTTGCGTCTGGAAGATGTTGTTGCCCGTATCGGTGGAGATGAATTTTCAGCGATCCTTGATGATGTCGATTCAATAGATGATGCGGTTGCAACAGCGGAGCGCATTATAGCCTCTCTGGCTGATGTTGATTGCTCTATTGGGGGCGAACGCATTCGGACCAGTATCGGTATCGCCCTCTATCCGGATCATGGTACTGAGACAGAAGATCTCTTGCACCATGCGGACAATGCTATGTATACCGCAAAACGGATGGGGAAGGGCCGTAGTTGTCTCGCCGGAACGATTTCCGACGATGATGAATCTACGGAAAGATAATTGCACTGCGTTCTGGGCAGGTTGAGGGGACCCGGCTCGTTTGTACAGTTTACAGTTGTTTCACTGTTAGTTTGCAAAAAAAGGGAAAGGTAGCTTAGGAAAGAATGTTTTCGTCATTATGTGCGGTTGATATGGTTGATGTAGTTCATATAATGATTTGTTGAAACAGAATCTTGAGTAAGCCTCATCCTTGCAATCTATGTGATCTATGCGATGTCATACTGAATGAGGAGGATAAGAGCATGGCTACACCGGAGGAAAAGCATAACTGCTTTCTACTGAATTTTTTTAAGGGATCTGCTGACCGGTCTTCAACACCGGGATCGGATGCAGCGACCGAGCCGCCAATATCAACTGAGACTGATTCAGATCAGGGACAGGCAGAGGCAGAGAAGAGCACCGATACTGTTCCTGCTCCTGATGTTGATGCTGTTCGCGATACAGTCGGTGAAGCTGATGAAGCCGATGAGCTGCAACCGGACGAAGAGCAGATCAACGCGGGGCTGGAGGAGTTGCAAGCAGATCCTGTCGCGTTTATGGACAAGCTGCCTGCAAAGTATGATGAGCAGGGGACGCAAATCAGTTCGGAGGTCTCGGCATCGCTTTTTGACGATGAGGCGGTCAATGATAAGGTCTTTGTTGATGCCCGTGATGAGAAACGACAGGAGATAACAGAGTTGGATGTCATCACTGCCGGGCGGGTCGCCTTTGCAGAAAATGACCAGGCAGATGGCTTTGTCGACACCTTTCCATACTCAGGATTACGAGTAATGGAAGATAATGGGTTGATGAGCGCTCGGTTGGAAGAGCAACCTTGGTCTGATGATTATTGGGCCATTTATCTGGGGATGCTGGGGCATCGCTATGCTGATTCCCGTTTTCCAGGGGGCTGGGATTGGAAGGATAACTTTGATTATATCCAGAATAATCCTGCCTTGCAGATTGTAGAAAGCGGCAACAATGATGCCGTGAATCGACTCTCCCCCTCGGAGAAATATGATATCCTGGTCGGCGATAAGAATATGACGCTAACCGGGAAGATGTGGGATGAGGGGAAGAAATACTACGCCAGCAACGGTAAGGTGGAGCCGTGGATGGGACTTTGTCACGGATGGGCACCTGCTGCCTATATGCTTCCCCGGCCAACGGCTTCCGCAACAGTCTTAGCAGCGGACGGAAAAACATTTATTACCTTTTATCCTTCCGATATTAAGGCACTGGCTACCTTGCTCTGGGCAAAGGTGAGAACACCATCGCGATTCATCGGTGGCCGCTGTAATGAAAAAAATCCGGCGGTCGATCCGCAGACCGGGCGAATTTTGTCTGGAAAATGCTTTGATACCAACCCCGGTACCTGGCATCTTGCTGTGGTTAACCAGATAGGGGCTTCACAGCGCAGTATGGTGCTTGACGCCACCTATGATTATGAAGTCTGGAATCAGCCTGTTGTTGCCTATAAGTACAGACATTTTAATCCGCAAAAGATGCGTTATGCCCGTTCTCTCGCTGAGGCGTCCGCCTTACGAACAAGCTTTGATAACGATAGATTCAGGAAATATCGGGACCGGGAAACCGATACCATCGTCGGTATTGCCATGGATATTTCCTATATCGTGGAAACGAGACCCGACCACCGCTCTACAGACAGTTCCAAGTACGACAAGGTGCAGACCGTTCGTTATTATTACGATCTGGAGCTTGATGCTCTCGGTAATATTATTGGCGGCGAATGGTATCAAAATGCGCATCCGGATTTTCTCTGGACCCCTGAAAAAGGGAGCAGAGCTGTTTCCTATTGGGAAAAGAAGTATGGGATATCAGGAGAATGGAAAAGTGAGGAGCCGCTTTCCAAAGAATGGTGTCAGGTTGCGTCCACCACATCAGGGTATCAGAAAGCGCCTTTGGCTATTATTGTGGAGGAGCTCATCCGATTTTCCAACTCCTGATAAGCGCTGAGACGCTGAACTGATCGCATGTCCAGTAGGAACCTTTAGGGAAATTTAGGGAAGGCCCTGTTATGGTGTTTAATCATAGATGCCTGCAAAGTCTGCAAAGAAGAATAAGGATGAAGAATGAACATCATGCCATCGTTATCGGACTCAACAGCTATCCGGTGAGCGGCTTGCCCTCCTTGAAGGGGCCGGTCAACGATGCTGAAGATTTTTCTGCTTGGTTGCGTGATTCCAAAGGCGGCAATGTCCCTGAAGAGCATATCCAGTGCATTTTATCCACGGATTTTGAGAAGGATGCCGCCTTACCTTTCCCAAATCAGATTGAAGCGTTGTTTGAGCCCTTTGTCACCAAGGGCGTGCAGGGGAGATGCGGCGAGCGGCTCTATATTTTTGTTGCTGGCCATGGTTTCGGTGATCCCGGTAATATGGGAACAACAGCGCTCTATGCTGGCAATGCGCAAAAAATGTTTCCTTGGCATGTGGCAATCACTGATTATGTGGACTGGTTGCGCCGCCATGCGGTCTTTGATGAAATCGTCTTGCTCATGGACTGCTGTCGCACCATAAACTCCTACCATGAGGTGAAGGAACCCCAGTACCCCACGACAAAGGGACGAACCGGGGCAGACCGGGTGCGTTGCTTTTTCGCCTTTGCTGTGGGAAGGGGGCGAGTAGCTCGGGAAAGGCGCTTTGAAGATGGCAGAGATTCAGGTATTTTTACCAGGACATTTCTGCATGCCTTACAAACAGTCCGCCCCAAACAGGGCAGGGTGACTGGGCAGCAGGTCAAGGATCAGATCCATAACAGTATTGATACCTTTGCCGGTGATGCCCATATTGAACCGCCTGAAATCAGATTGGACTCATCACAGGATATCACCTTTCTTTACCGCAAATCAGCGCAAACTGTTCCTGTCAGTGTGGTTCTCGAATCCTATAAGGGTCCTGAAACCCTGGTGCTTTCCGATGGAAATTTTCAGAAAATCAGGGAAGAGGAGGCGAATGCTTCAAACCTCACTCTGGAACTAGAGCCCGGACTCTATAAGATTGCGGTGAAAAATACAGACCGTCAGCAAATATTCGAGGTGCCGAACCATGCAGGAATTACCGTCTGAGCAGCAGATCAGGCTCACTGTTCGAGCGCATGACCATTTGAGTGAAATTTTTTTAGTCAACAGCCTGTTTCAGAAGATAGCTACTGATGTCGGGCAACTTGAGGCCTTGGTTCCTCCGGGTATCTATAAAGCCCGGTTCCGCATCGGGCAAAAGCAGGTTGATCAGCTCATTGAGGTGCGCTCTGACGCAGGTCCAGGCCCCCTAGAGATCGATGGTACCCCGGTAGATTTTAGCTCGCCGGTTCCTTTGGCCGGGATCGGCCCGGCCCGGGATGTACATCGGAACGCTGCTGAGGAGTTTTCCAGATCAGCCGCTGAACAAAAGGGGGAAGGTTCATGGCTCTTTCTGTTTATCCGGGAGAGCGTCGAGTCTACATCGGGATCTGCAACAGTCTCTGCCTCTGCCCCTTGGGAAGGAGTGACCCTGCACAATCTTGACGGTACGCTGCTTGCTGAGCCGAGTCAGGGAACCTGTGATCAGGAAAATGGATTTTTTGCCCTCCATCTTGAGGTTGATCCGGGAACCTACCGTCTGCGGGTGGAGGAAGAGCCGGGTGAATCCTATGAGATGTTTATCAGGACAGTGGCAGGCTGGCAGACCCAGGTCTTTGCTTTGGCAGAAGCAGCTTGGCTCCCTGATGTCAATGCATACCGGGCTGCCTTACCCTCTGCGTCCGTGCTGATGGCGGAAGCGGGCCAAGGTTTTGATGGAAGAAATGAGATTACTCGTCAGACAGAGCTGCTTCGGCTGAGCCTGCTGCACGGGCGTAAGGTTGTCACAGAGGTTGCGGTGTCTGAACTGCTGACGGGAGAATACGAAGAACGCTTGAACTCTTTGAACCCTATGCAGGTTATCTTTGCAGCGCATGCTCTGTCAGGGCAGGGGAACGCTGATGTCGCTGGTATCGCCTCGCTGTCAGCCCTGCTGAAAAAGTTGCCTGCTGATTTTCTTGAGCATCCAGATCTTGAGGCCCTTATGTTCCTTATGCTGCACCAGGAGGCTGCAATGCGCCCGATTTTTCCGGCCCCGCCAATGCTCCGTTCCAGTTGGGATCGTATTGCTCAGGCGGTTGGGCAAAGAAAGGCGATTGTCCCGCCAGGCTCCTTGACCGCTCAGGTTGCTGGCGGCGTACTTGCCACCTCTCTTTGGCTGGTCCATCGCCTGGACAGTCTGGAAGTGTAGAGAAAAATAGAAAAGAGACGGCAGGATACTGCCTTTCGCTTCCTTGCAAAGCAAGACAAGCATCTCTCCCATCAGAAATTGAGAATGATAGGGAGGAAAGAAATATTTTATTCGTAAAATCAGGAGGAGAGAACTATGTCTGAGGAACAGGGGAAAGATATCAATACTGGCGTGCAGGAATTTCATGAAAATCCTGTGGAGTTCATGAATCGAATTCCCCTCAAATATGACGGGGAAGCGCTCGATTCTTCGGGCGTAAGTATGTTCGACCAGGCAGGTATTGAACAGAATACCCATGTCGATGCTCGTGACGGATTGCGGCGGCAGGTCACTGAGCGGGATGAAATTGCTGTGGGTAGGGCCGCCTTTGCGGATAATGATGAGGCTGATGGTTTTGTTGACGAGCTTCGTTTTTCGGGCTTGCAAAGCATGGAAGAAAATGGACTCATGCAGGCTGCTCTGGAAGAGTCTCCTTGGTCTGATGATTATTGGGCCTTGTATCTTGGTTCGTTGGGGCATCGCTACGCGGATCCTCACTTTCCTGGTTCAGCAGATTGGAAAAAAAATTACGATTACATCAAGCAATATCCGGCTGCCGAGATTGTGGCGCAAGGAAACGCTGAGGCGATTAATCGTCTTTCCCCGGCGGAAAAATACGATATCCTTGTCGGTGATATCGATTATTCACTGACCAAAAAGATGTGGGAGCAGGGAAAGAAATATTATGTGCGGAGTGGGCAGGTCGAGACCTGGATGGGGCTCTGTCACGGCTGGGCCCCGGCTGCCTATATGTTGCCCCGACCTACGGGAACAGCCACTGTTCTCGCTGCTGACGGAGAGACTTATCTCACCTTTTACCCTTCTGATATAAAGGCGTTGGCCACGCTGCTCTGGGCAAAGGTGAAATGTCGGACCCGATTTATCGGCGGGCGTTGTAATGATAAGGATCCAGCCAAAGACCCAGAGACTGGGCGGGTTCTTTCTCCGATTTGTTTTGACACTAATCCGGGAACCTGGCATCTGGCGATTGTCAATCAGATAGGAGCCTCTCGTCGCAGTATGGTGATGGATGCCACCTATGATTATCAGGTCTGGAATCAGCCGATTCTGTCCTATAGCTATCGCTATTTTAATCCGAAAACTATGTATTATGTTGATTCGGTGAGTGAGGCGAGGGTTGCAGTCGGTGAATTTACCAATGATAAATTTGCTCAGTTTCGCAGTAATGATACCGACAGTATTGTCGGGATTGAGATGAAGGTTTCTTATGTCGTTGAAAAAGCACCGAATCATGCGAAGACTGACAGTGCTGCTGATGATCAGGTGAAAACGGTTGTGTATCTTTATGATCTTGAGCTTGATTTTGCCGGAAATATCATCGGAGGCGAATGGTATCAGAATGCGCACCCGGATTTTCTCTGGACCCCGGTTCAAGGTGAGCAGATTATCACAGCGGCAGAACGGCATATTCCGCTGGTTGAAAATTGGCAGAGCGGGCAGCCGTTGGCACAGCAGTGGCAACAGAGTGCCTCTATGGCTGCGGAGTATGAGCAGGCCCCATTGGCGGTGATTGTGGAGCAGTTGATTGATTTCTCAAACAGTTGATAATAGGTTAACTAAAAGATGACACGAGCTGGGCAGTCTTCCCGACTTTGGTCGGGAAGAGGGAGCTGTTTTTGTGAATGACCTTGTTTATAAAACGTCTCTTGCCGTTGTGCCCCGGCTTTATGTCGCCTTGACCCGTATTTGGTTCGGCAGTTGTCCTGTACAGATTCTAGGGCAGGACAACTTGCAGAAAGTAATGGGGCAAGGAAAGGCTGCGGTCGTGCCGATATGGCATTATTCCGTCTTTTATATGCTTTATTATCTGCGCCAATATCCCGGTGTGGTTATGGTCAGTGCGAGCAAGGACGGCGAATACATTGCCCAGGTGGCCAATCTGCTCGGCTTTGAGACGGTACGCGGTTCAGCCAATCGTTTCGGGGTCCGGGCACTGAAGGGGATGGTGGATCATGTCAAGAAGGGTAAGGCCGCCGGGATCGTGGCAGATGGCTCCCAGGGGCCGCCTTTAAAGGTGCAGCCTGGCGCCATCATGCTGGCGGCAAAATCTGGCTCGCCGATCATGCCCGTTGTCTGGGCGACAAAACGTTATAAGGTCTTTAATTCCTGGGATCATTCGGTCATTCCCCTGCCTTTTAGTCCGATTATTCTGCAATGCGGTGATCTCATTTATGTGGAGCCCAAGTTGACCTCTACGCGGGTGGAGGAATACCGACAGCAGGTGGAAACGACCATGAACAGCATGTATCAGGAGCTTTGGCGGGAGTTTGGTCGGGACGGGCATGTATAAGCTTTTTGCGGTGTCAGGCATGGAGCAGGGGTAAAAAAACGTACATACACTGCAACGGACAAAAAAGAACTCAATTGCCGACTGATGCGTCTGAAGATGCGCCTGGAGATGCGTCTAAAGATTCGTCAAGCCAGAGTTGAACATGGTAACATTCGGGTATGTTGACTGACCTGACCAGGCAAATAACATCCACATCCTGGCCGTTCAGGCCGAGTGGAGAGGATGCATTTATAGTAAAGGTGGATGGGTGAGCGTATTCGTCGATTGCGGGAACTGTCACGAAGGTGCGGAAAAATCCTTGGTTATCATCGTTCAGTTTGATGTGTTTGACGTCTGTCACGCATCCTTTGATTCTGGTCTTCAAAAGAAAATCTGAAAGGACAGTCTGGGTTGCTGTCATTATCTTTTTTCTCCTATAATATTTTTTATATTTTTTCCTGTATTTTTTTGGACATACAGAGCTATGTTTTATGTGGGTAGTTTTTGGAAAAACATACCGGCACGCTTATTTTACCCGATGTGAAAAGTTCATTGATGATAAATGATATTTAAAAAACAATATCATGTTTTCTATATTCTGAAAAGGTAGACATGTCAACAAAGAAAAATATAACAAAGTATAAAAATAATTTCGCAGCTGCATGGGGGCGCATAAAAAAAGAGACCAATATAAGCAATTTCAATGGGCTGGCTGAAATAATCGGAAAAACGCAGCCGAGTATATCCGCTCGAAAAAAAGCAGGAGATTTTCCTATTGAATGGGCGTACTTGGTCGCCAAGGAATACAGCCTTTCTACAGAATGGATCCTCACTGGAGAGGGAACGAAGCTTCCATCTGTGCGGGAAGGACAAGGTGATTATCCCGCTTCGACTGTTGATGAAAAGCAAAAAGTCGAGTTGGCCGAGCCGACTGAGAAATATAAGGAAATATTACCGAGCAAGGAAGAGCGAGATAGATTTTTGGATCTTTTAAGAGCGTGGTTACTTTGCTTGGAAGAGGATGATCCTAAAAGGATATATTGGTTTGAGTGTGCCTTTGAAGACAGCTTTCCGGAATTTAAAGAGTGGAAAAAGAATATTGATTGATAGGAAAAGTTATATTATAGATGCGCTATAGGGAAAATTATGTGGGCTTGTGCATGCCCGGCCCCAAGATTTCGGTTGTTTTCCAGCGGTAATGAGCTGTCCGGGGCTCCT
>JBATKL010000002.1:0-2282 GCA_049669385.1 Candidatus Electrothrix sp.
AATTTTATCCCTGATGCAACCGACTGGAAAAGTAAGCTGGCGGCAGAAAACTGGGATGCCCCAGTGGTGGTGACCACCAATGTCCAGTTTTTTGATTCTTTTTTTGCCAACAAAACATCTAAATGTAGAAAGTTACATAATATTGCCGGGTCGGTGGTTATTTTTGACGAAGTGCAGGCCATCCCTGTGGAGAAACTCCAGCCCTGTATAGAGGTGTTGCGGGAGTTGACCAGGAATTATGGGGTTTCCGCTGTTCTTTGCACAGCTACCCAGCCAGCCATCAGCAAGTCGGCACATTTTAACAATGGCCTTGATCTTGAGCAAGCGGAGATTATTCAGGATGTTCCCTTTCTGTTCAATCAACTCCAACGCACCCGGCAGACCTGGCTTGGCCCATCAACGCAGGAGGAGATCGCTGATCGTTTACGTCAGGAAGAGCAGGGGCTGTGTATTGTCAGCACTAGGGATCAGGCGTTGACCTTGTTTGAAGAAATTAAAGATTTGGAAGGCTCTTTTCACTTGAGTGCATTAATGTATCCCAGGCATCGAACTGAAATTTTCAAAGAAATACGTACCCGTCTGAGTCCGAAAAACCCTCAGCCCTGCCGGGTGGTCAGTACCCAGCTGATTGAAGCCGGGGTGGATGTGGATTTTCCCGTGGTCTTTCGGAGTCTTGCCGGAATGGATTCCATTGCCCAAGCCGCAGGTCGCTGCAATCGGGAAGGACGGCGAGAAATGGGCGAGGTATTCATCTACAAGCCGGAAAAGATCCCGCCTGCGGGTTATTTTCGCCAGACCTCCCAATGTGCGGAGCGGCTTTTTACTCGTTTTGCAGGCAAGCTGATTGAGCCGGAATGTATTACAGCTTATTTTCATGAATATTTTTGGTTAAATCAGGAACAGATGGATAAAGATGATATTCTTGATGCATGTCAGGCTGGACAGCAGAACGGAGAATTTGCTTTTGCGGAGATTGCCAAGTTCAGAATGATTGAAAATGCCAATCAGGCGATTATCATAGCCTTGGAAGATGAGGCTTTAGAACTCGTGAATCAGCTTAAATACGTGGAATTTCCTGGGCCTATTCTCCGTCGATTACAACAGTATTCGGTTCAGGTTTATCCTAATCAGTTTAATGAATTAGAGGGCTGGCTGGAAAAGCCTTGTCCAGAATTAGATGTTTATGTGCTTGAAAACGGAGAATTGTATTCAAAGAAGACCGGTCTGGAATGTCAACCGCCTGAAGGCCAGGGCTTTATATTATAGGAGGTACCAACGGAATGAGTTATGGCGTCAAACTGATGGTCTGGGGCAAGTATGCCTGTTTTACCAGACCGGAAATGAAGGTTGAACGGGTGAGTTATGACATCATTACGCCCTCTGCGGCCCGAGGAATACTGGAGGCGGTGTACTGGAAGCCGGAAATCCGTTGGATTGTGGATCGAATTCATGTGCTTAACGAAATTCGTTTCGAGAATATCCGGCGGAACGAGGTTTCGGGTAAGCTGCCCATGAGCAGTATTTCCAAGGCTATGAAGGATGGTTCCTCTCCTGTGCATCAATATATTGAGGAGAGCCGCCAACAGCGGGCCTCTTTATTGCTCCGAGATGTACGATATGTGATTGAGGCCCATTTTGAACTCACGGCTAAAGACAAAGAAGGAGAACCGGGCAAGCATCTGGGGATGTTTGAACGCAGAGCGAAAAAAGGGCAATGCTTTCATCGCCCCTATCTTGGTTGCCGGGAATTCCCTGCTGATTTCAGTTGGGTTGAAGAGGTGCCAGCATCTGTTCATACCGGTCAACGTGACTTGGGATTTATGCTCCACGATATTGATTTTGCCGACAAGATGCAGCCCTATTTCTTTCGGGCGATCATGGAAGACGGTAGGGTGGAGTGTAATCAGGAGGTGATGGCATGATTTTTCAAAACTTGATTGCCTATTATGATCGCTTGGCAGAGGCAGGCAAGGATATTCCAGCTCTTGGTTTTAGTAGAGAGGAATTAGGCTTTAGTATTACCTTGAGCCATTCCGGTAAGCTGGTGGGGGAACCCCGTGACCTGCGTAATAAACTTGCCGCTAATAAATATAAATATC
This sequence comes from Candidatus Electrothrix sp., assembly GCA_049669385.1. Classification (GTDB taxonomy): domain Bacteria; phylum Desulfobacterota; class Desulfobulbia; order Desulfobulbales; family Desulfobulbaceae; genus Electrothrix. The sequence goes on from JBATKL010000002.1 coordinate 2,100, forward strand.
GGCTTTCAGAAGTGCCGTATACCAACGGGGTTAATGTTCGCTCGGGAAAAGGTGCTGAAAAAACGCCAAACTTTATGGTGGATAAGGCGGATTATATCTTTGGGATGTCCGGGGGAATCGACAAGAAGAACCATCGGCAAAATTTTAAAGAATTGGTGGAAGAGGTTGCCGGAGAATCTGATG
>JBATKL010000003.1:0-1589 GCA_049669385.1 Candidatus Electrothrix sp.
GTGATTGGCCTTGGGCCGAACCTTTTTTATAATTCGCCTATGGAGGCCTGTTTGTTGATTACCCGGACCAGAAAGGCGGCGGATCGACAGGGAAAGGTGCTGATCATCAATGCGGTTAAGGAGGTCAGGCAGGATAAAAATATCGGCATGTTAGAAGAAGCCCATATCAAACGCATTTACCAAGCCTATACTGATTTCAAAGATGAAGAGGGCTTTTGCAAGGTCGTGCCTGTTGAGGAAATCTTGGAGAACAAAGCAAGCCTGAACATTGCCCAGTATGTCAGCAATGTTGATGCTGTTCAGGATGCAGTTTCGCTTGATGAGGCGTTGATAGCTTGGCAGGAATCTTCCAAAATCTTGCAGGCAAGTATGGATGAACTCTTTCACGTATTGGACAAGGCATAGGTATGAAGATTGATTTGAAAAATCTGGATAAATCAGGTTGGCAGACCTATCGTTTTGACGAGATCGCCAAAAATATTTCCCAGCGGATCGACCCGACAAGTACGGATATTGAGCAATATATAGGTTTGGAGCATCTTGATAAAGAATCTCTCCATATCCGGCGGGTAGGTTCCAAGTCTGAGGTCAAAGGCCAGAAGCTCAAGTGCTTTCCCGGTGATGTTATTTTCGGCAAGCGGCGGGCCTATCAGCGAAAGGCGGCTGTGGTGACAGAGGAGGCGATCTGCTCGGCCCATGCCTTTGTCTTGCGGGCAAATCCTGACGTGATCGAACCTGCTCTTTTTCCGTTTTTTCTTCACTCTGATCAGTTTATGCACCGGGCGGTTGATATCTCGGTGGGCGGGCTTTCTCCGACCATTAATTGGGGAACCCTCAAATCGCAGGAATTCCTTCTTCCTCCGAAAGAGCAGCAGGCGGAACTTGCGGAACTGCTTTGGGCTATGGATGAGGTGATTGAGAAAGAGTTGAAATTGCTAGAACGTTCTGTGGTATTGAGAAGAAGTAAAGAAAAGGAAGCATTTAACAATGAAGATTTCTCACCCAAAATACATGCATTAGATTATTTTGATAGTGTAAGAGACGGAACTCATGACACGCCTAAAAAACAATCTGATGGCTACAAGTTACTGACATCAAGAAATATCATCAATAATAAATTGTCGCTTGAGTCCGATTACTTCATAACTAAGGAAGATTACAATGCCATTAACAAGAGAAGCAAGGTAGATAAAAATGATATCTTGTTTGGGATGATTGGAACAGTTGGGCAAGTATGTCGTGTTATTGACAGTCCCAATTATGCGATCAAAAACATGGGGCTTTTTAAAGTTGCTGACGAAGGTAAATCCCTATTCGCATTCTATTATTTTAAATCCTCATTTTTTCAGCACAATCTAAAAAGAAAATTATCCGGTACTACTCAAAAATATGTATCACTTGGTTTTTTGAGATCAATAAAATTACCTGATCATACCAAACAAAAAGTGCGGGACTGGGTAGCCACTGAAATTCTATTCGACAACTTAGTTGTAGATGTAAACAACAAAGTCAACCCTTCTAAATTACTCCAAAAATCATTAATAAGCCAAATCTTCTAACATGCCCTTCAACGAACGCAACAGCGTAGA
>JBATKL010000004.1:0-7112 GCA_049669385.1 Candidatus Electrothrix sp.
AGTGGATAAGCATTGCCATTTGTTATGGTTATCGCAACATAGCCTTGATACTTGGTGCTTGTCAATTATTTTCCATAAAAAATATTAACGTAACGAGGAGATACAGAGAAAAATGCTTGTGGCGCAACGAAAAAACACCATGCCGACGCTTGAGCAATCACTGTCATCATACTTGACGTTAATCACGCATTGCGTTACTGTTAACACCCTTTGCTGCACAGCAAGATCTCCTGCCCCACACTCCTGTTGTAAACGGCTAGCCAAAGGATCGTGGGGGAAATGCCTTCATAACATCACGCCTCACAACAGAGCCTTAATCGCCTGCAAATTTCTGTAGATCCCCTGAAGCTCTGGAATCTTGATCGCACTGAAATCCTGCGAACGAAAATACGCATACCGGTTCTCACGCTCCTTATTCAGCAACACAAAAGTCCACGATTTACCGATCACATAGGCTCCACGCATCTGCGAGCCACCGTTCAGCTCTAAAGCTACCATCATCTCCGCCAACAGGGCATTCTTTGGATGCCGATCACCGAACTCCTGCTTATACTCCTGAATAAAAAAATACGGTTCTCTCGGCGTTTCAATACCTCTCGCCACCATATAATCCGTTCTTCCGTGCAACAGAACCTCATTAATCCGGGCCTGCAAAGGGCGTTCATACCATCCCCGCGCCTGCCCATGAAAAAAATCAACCTTGTTGAGCAGCGGAATAATAAACTGGGCCTTGAGTTCTTCTTCAAGGTAGGTATCTACAAAACGAAGATTCCGAGTAAGCAAATCTTCCAGAAAGGTTTCCTCCTCCAGGTTCAGGTTGTAATCAAACCGAAACCAATCCTCGAAGACCGAATAATCCATAATTTCTTGGATATCAACAAGATCCAGTAAATCTTCAAAGGTGGTCCTGCGAAACGACATTTTTTTCTTTGCTGTCATCCCGACTCCTTACTGTTCATCCTGTCAATTCATTTCATCCTGCTCCACCAAACCGGCTAAAAACTCCAATGCGCCATACAGTCGAGCAAGATGATCAACTGTAAAATTCTCTGTATTCCTCGTAAACACATCCCTTCGCAACCGCCCAAACTGCCAGAGATTGCCGTCAGTCACCACTCCATACACAGGCCGTTCCGTATCCTCATTGATTTTCTGGGCTGCAACCAATTCAGCCAGACACTGGCCCCAGCCCTGCTCAAAATCATTTTTTTTCGCTTCAACAATAATAACCAACGGAACTTCGAGGACGGTCTTTCCCAAGGGAGATTTTTTGGAAAACATATAATCCGGTGTGCCGGTCAGCACCTCGTCAAAAGAAATGCCCTTCTGAATCCAAAAAGAGTATTTCTCGTAATGCTTTTTGTACATTTCTCGCAACAAAGGGGATATGATGATTTCACTCCGGGAAGACTCGGAGGTAAAGATATCTATATTTTCTTTACTGAATGCAAAATCTTCCAAAAAACCGTCCGAAGGCATCTGTTCCGCCCCTGAAAGAAAAACCCCTTCCTCGTATTTTATTTTGTAGAGCGCCTGCACTTCTGCAATATTCTTAAACTCACTGAATGACATAGACTTCCTTCTTTATCGTATTGAACCCGAGTTACTGTAGGTCTGCAAGCTTCGCTAAAGATTCCAACTTTGTTTTTCCTTGATTACAGAAGTAAAAAATATGCCTGAACGAGCAGTTATCACCAATTTGACGATACTATACTGCGCAGTCGAGATACGCAAGAATTTCTTTTGCCGCAATTTTATCGGCAATCAGCTCACCAGTACGCTCAAAAAGCACCCCGAGTCAGACCCTGAATCCCTGTTCAACGAAAAAACTGTTTGAAAAAAAAGAAAAGAAACATATAGTGTAACTTCTATATATAGTCAAAGCTGCCCTCTATAAATACAACTCGCTGACTTTTCGCTTCGAATATCAAACCGGATAAAACAATGAGTCATCAGCGCCACAGAGGGACAGTAAAAAGGGTGTTGCTCTCTTGTTCCGTTGAACGGCAAATTTCACAACTACGGCTCTTACGGCTCTTACGGCTCTTCGTCGTCAGGTAAACGTTATATAACCGTTAGGTAAACGTTAGGTAAATAATACACAGAGATCTATGAAAGCAAATCATTATCAAGGAATCGCTGCTCCTGAAAGCTGGCTCGGAGATCTGGACAAATACCTGTTCGGCGAAGGAACCCACGAACGCGCCTATGATAAACTCGGTGCCCATCTGGTTACTTTTAATAAGCAAAAGGGTGTGGTGTTCTCGGTCTGGGCACCCAATGCCCGCCAGGTCTCCGTGATCGGCGACTTTAATGAATGGAACGGTGACGCCTGTCCCATGCAGCCCAGTAACGCGGGTATCTGGACGATCTTCATTCCGGGCTTGCAAGAGCATACTGTTTATAAATATAGAATCACCACCCAAGAGAACGAGCAGTTTGACAAGTCCGACCCCTACGGTTTTTCAATGGAGTTGCGCCCCAACACCGGTTCGGTTGTTGCAAATTTGCAGGGGTATCAATGGCAGGATGAAGGTTGGCTCAAAAAGCGCGAACAACACCAGACACTGAACAGCCCGATCTCCGTTTACGAGGTCCATATCGGTTCTTGGCGCAGGGAACCGGATGAAAAATGGGGAAGCCGTTATCTCACCTATCGAGAGCTGGCAGAGACACTGATCCCCTACGTGCTGGAGATGGGCTATACCCATATCGAGCTGCTGCCCATTGCCGAATACCCTTTTGACGGCTCCTGGGGATATCAGGTCCTGGGCTTTTTTGCTCCGACCAGCCGTTACGGCACCCCGCAGGACTTTATGTACTTTATCGATCAATGTCATCAACAGAACATCGGCGTGATCCTCGACTGGGTTCCGGCTCATTTCCCCAAGGACGGCTCCGGGCTGAATTATTTTGACGGCACCCATCTCTATGCCCACGAAGACCCCCGCCAGGGTGAACATCAAGACTGGGGCACCATGATCTTTAATTACGGTCGTAACGAAGTTCGCTCCTTCCTGATTTCCAATGCCCTGTTCTGGATTGATAAATATCATATCGACGGGCTCCGGGTTGATGCGGTGGCCTCAATGCTCTACCTCGATTACTCGCGCGAGGAGGGAGAATGGCTCCCTAATGCATTCGGAGGCCGAGAAAACTTGGCTGCCATCAGCTTTCTTCGCAAGACTAACGAGGTTGTTCACGGGATATATCCGGGGGTACTGACCATTGCCGAGGAGTCCACCTCTTGGCCTATGGTCTCCCGACCAACCTGGTTAGGCGGCCTCGGCTTCAGCCTGAAATGGAACATGGGCTGGATGCACGATACCCTCAATTATATGGAGCACAATGCGATCCACCGTCGCTTCCATCATAATGAGATGACCTTTGGCATGCTCTATGCCTTTCAGGAGAACTTCACCCTCCCCATCTCCCATGATGAGGTGGTGCACGGCAAAGGATCGCTGATCAACAAGATGTCCGGGGATGAATGGCAGAAATTTGCCAACCTCCGCGCCTATTTCGGCTTTATGTGGGGCTATCCCGGCAAAAAATTGCTCTTCATGGGCTGTGAATTCGGACAATGGCAGGAATGGAATCATGACAAGGAGCTTGAATGGGGCGCTCTGACAACAGAAACCCATCAGGGGGTGCAGCGCTATGTTGCCGATCTGAACAAAGTTTACAAGAATGAGCCTGCCCTGTATGAAAACGACTATGAATGGTCCGGTTTTTCCTGGATTAATGCGAACGACTCAGACAACTCTGTTTTTTCATTTGTTCGTAAGGCAAAAAAAACTGATGACTTTCTTGTTGTAATCTGTAATTTTACTCCAGTAATACGTGAAAAATATCGTATCGGCGTGCCCAAAGGCGGTCGATATCGAGAAATCATCAACAGCGACCTGACAGTTTATCAAGGCAGCGGTGTCAGCAACAGCGAGCTCCACACGGTCTCCGAGCAATCCTATGGGAGGGATCACTCTCTTCTACTTACCTTGCCCCCTATGGCAACCCTGATTTTAAAACCGGAATAACGCTTCATCAGACATTTTCTCATCTTCAACCCGTAAACGAACCTATAGGCTCTGATATGAAACTCATGCAAAAAATAACGCCACGCATAGCGCTTTTCATCTCGCTCGGTATCCTGCTCTATATAGCTCTTGCAGCGTACCATGCTCATAGCAAAAGAACTCAAGAAGAACAAGTTGCGGCGGCCCAACGTCGTGAGCAGACCATCAGCTTAGAGAGCAAGGTAACTGCATACAGACAAGATCTGGCCGATGCCCAATCAGAGGGAGAGCGCTTACGCACAGAACTGCGCAGGGTACAGCAGGAAGCTCAGGCCCGCGCGGCAATTGAGCAAGAGGCTGCATCTGTTGCCGTTGTTGTCCAGAAAACACAGGAAGCAGAGAGCACCGCTTCAGCAGAACAGCTGCACAAAGCTGAATCCAAGATCAAGCAGATCCAAGAACAGTTGGCCGCTGCCAAGAGAAAGCTGAGCACTGAGACAGAAAAAGAAAACAGTGCCAGCAGAAAGCTCCTGCAAAAATTAAAAGAACGCGAACAGGAGCTGATAGGGAAAAAGGAGCTGCTCGCCCAGATGCAGGAACGACGCAGGGTCGATTTGCAAACAATAGCCCAGCTTAAAAAGGTACAGCAGCAAAAAGCCGAGCAGGTCAAGCAAACAGAACAACAGGTTGCCAACCTGACAGGCCAACTTGAAAAGGTACAACAGCAGAAGGCTCAGCAGGTCAAACAAACAGAGCAACAGGTTGCTGAACTCACAGGTCGCCTTGAAAAGTCGAGGGCACAGCTTGCCGACGCCACCACCAAACTTTCCGTTGCCAACAATGCTGTACAGAAAGCCCGGCTCAAAGCAGAGGCCATGTTGCAGTACGGCAAAGAAAAAGATCGGATGCTGGCACCGTCCGAACAGAAAGCAGCCACCTTAGAACAGCAGTTTGCCGACCAACAGGCCCAGATTGACCAGCTCACTGCCGAGCTTGCCCAAGCCCGGAAAAGAGTGAAGAAAGGCAATGAAAATAATCAGCAGTTAGCAGAGCAAGTCACCGCATTAAGCGCAACAGGGACTGACCAGCAAGAAGAACTTGTAACCCTAAAAGAACAGCTGCAAAAATCCGGTCGCGAACAGCGAGAACAACAGATTGCCGCTACGAGCCAGAAGGCAGCATTAACAGAACTCGAAGCCCAACTGGAAGAACTCACAGCTGAAAAAGCACGACTGGCCGCGAAAGTGAATGAACTTTCTCAGGTCATTGAAGAGAAGAAAACTCTGGAAGCAGGATTGACAGCGGCCCAAGCAACGTTGGAAAAACTGACTGCTGAAAAAAAGAGCCTGACCGAAAAAGTGGCTGAGCTTTCTGAGCTGATCAAAACGGAGGAGGTCCAGAATCAGGCCCAGCTTGAAAAAGAAAAACTGGTGCTCCATAATAATATTGCCCAAATCGCTACGAAACTTGCAGAAAAAGAAAAGGAACTGAAGCAACAAAAAGAGCTTCTTGCGGAAGCTGCATCCAGACTGACAGCCCTCCAGAGTACTGAGAAGAAATCCCGACTGAAGATTGAGGCCCTGCTGCAATACGGCAAAGAAAAAGAACGCCTGTTGGCCCCTTCCCAGCAACAAATTGCTGCTCTGCAAAAACAGCTTGAGGAAAAACAGCAGCAACTTGCCGCCACCCAGGAAGAGCTGAAGGAAAATTCTGCTCAGGGTAAAGAGCTGGTTAATCAGGTTGCCAGCCTCACCGAATCAGCAGTTGTTCAACACAATGAAGCTGAAAAGTTGCATGAGGAGCTTGCTGAGGCAAAAACCATCATCGAAAAATTGAACAGCGAAGTTGCTGCAACCAAAGCTACTCTGGAGACTGCGGAAGCAAACCTTACTGCTGCCCAGGAAAAAGAGCAGGCTTTACAGCAAAGCCTGGCTGGCAAGGATGAAGAGCTGACCGTGATTCGGGCTGAGGGCGAGCGCTTAACAGCAGAGCTTGCCGGACAAACGAGCAAAAACGATGAGCTGACCCAGCAACAGCAGCGTGTAACGACTGAACTTGAAGCAGTACAAGTCAAAGCTGCTGAGGTTACTCAGCAGCTGGAGGCAAAGACGGCTGAATTGGCCGTCGCTGCAACGGCGGCGGATGAGGCAAAATCGGCCATGACTGCTGCCCAGGAAAAAATCACAACCCTGGAAGCACAGCTGACTGAAAAGGAAACCGCCCAGACCGCTCTGCAAGAAAAAGCGACTGCTCTGGAAGCACAGATTGCGGACCTTCTCCCCTTGCAGGAGCAAGTCCAGGGTGCGCAGGAACAGGTTGCGACGCTGGAAGCGGAGCTGGCAAATGCTCAAGGCCTGCAAACCCAGCTGACAGCCAACCAAGAAAAAATAGCTGCTCTGGAAAACCAAATTGCTGAGCTGCCCTCCACGGCTGAGGAGTTCAATGCAATCCAAGAAAAGGTTGCCACCCTAGAGACTGAGCTGGCCCAAAAGCAAGCCCAGGCGGAGCAATTGGTTGCAGAGCAGGAAAAAGCTGCTGCTCTGGCAGCACAGGTCGCAGAACTGCAAGAGGAAGCAGCAAAAATCACTGTGGCCCAGGAAAAAATTGTCTCCCTGGAGGCAGAGCTGGCTCAAGCGCAAACCCAGGCAGAACAATTGGCTGCGGAGCAGGAAAAAGTTGCAGCCTTGGAAGCAGCCCTGGAAGCAGCCATGACCCAGTCAGCTGGCCAGGCCGAGCAACTGATCAGCGAACAGCAAAAAACAGCTGCCTTGGAAGCCAAGCTTGCCGAACTTCAGGCAATCGAGCAACAAGCAGCTGAGCAGCAATCAGCAGCAACCAAGGAAGAAATGGCGACCTTGGCTGAAGAGCTGGAAAAGGCCACGGCAAAAATAGCCGAATTAACGGCTGCTGGAGCCGAAAAAGAAAAACTGGCTACCGAGTTTGCAGCAGCGCAAACACAACTTGCTGCATTAACCACGGCTCAAGAAAGCACAGGGAGCAAAACAGCTGCCCTTGAGGAAGAGCTTAAGACGCTGAAGGCACGTCTGACGGAAAAAGAGCAGGATTTAGCAGCCAAAACCGAAGCCCTTACCCAGA
>JBATKL010000005.1:0-7456 GCA_049669385.1 Candidatus Electrothrix sp.
GTGCAGTCGGAATCCAAGGCGGGTATAGCACTGGTCGCGGATAAATCCGATCCAACGGCAGGTGATTTTCAGAGCAGTGCCAATAAAGTTGTCAGCCTGATGCCGGATAGTTATACTGTCAACCGATTTGACGTTGATACGCTGGGCACCAGCGGAACTCATTCCGGGGTTGCAGATGCATTGCGGCAGGGAAGCGGAATTATGCATTACGTAGGGCATAGCTCTCTGATAGCCTTGGGTCGGGATAGTTCTCTGCTGACCGCCTCCGAGATAGAGTCCATGAGTGATACAGGATCCCCCATGTTGATGGTGAGCATGGCCTGTTCCACAGCAAGTTTCGGCTACCCAGCCATGAACAGCATCGGCGAGAGCGCAGTGCTGAAGGCGGGCGGCGCGGCCGTTGGTTTCTTTGGGGCAACTGGCCTGTCGAGGAATTACCTTGCGGACATTATGGCTGAAGGCTTTTACCTTGGCCTGTTTGATCCGGCAAACTCTAGAGTCGGTGATGCGGTTGTGCAGGCCAAGCGGTACTCTTCCGAGCAGGGGGCGAAACATTTCGCCTTGGATATATACAACCTACTCGGCGACCCGGCGATGCTTGCACCGGTCCAATAAAAAACGCGGGGGTGTTTCATGAATCGTGAAATACCCCTGCTTTTGAGTATAAAAAATAACAATGCAACTCAACAGCGTTTATAGGCAGGCCGAAAATATCGTCACTCGCAGAGTAATGGACGAAACCTTGCTGGTGCCGATTTCCGGAGATCTTGCCTCTATGGATGAGCTGTACACCCTGAATGATACCGGAGCATTTATCTGGCAGTCTCTTGATGGGATCCGTACCCTTGCCGAAATAGGGCAACGACTTGAACAGGAGTATGATGCGCCGACGGAGGTGATTCAAGCGGATATGTTGGAAATTATCAACGGATTGGTCAAGGCCGGTCTGATTGAGACTCAAGCCTGATGTCGGAGCAGCCGATCATAGACTGTCTCGGTACTGAAAGCGATGATCTCAATCGCTATCTTGCCAAGGCTGCCGCAACCCAAACGCCGTTGGCCGCCTCTTTTGAACTGACGCATCGCTGCAATTTTCGTTGCGTTCATTGTTATCTCGGAGACCAACAGAGTATTCACCGGTACCGCGATCAGGAACTTGACACGGGCACCATACTCAGGTTGTTGGAGGAAATGGCGGAAGCAGGAACGCTGTTTCTGACTCTGACCGGGGGAGACCCCATGCTTCGACCTGATTTTATCAGGATTTATGAGCATGCAGTCAGTATCGGCCTTTTGGTTTCCGTATACTGCAACGGGACATTAATCACAGATGAAATTATCAGTTCATTTGCTAGGTATCCTCCACGGATTGTCGAGGTAACTCTCTACGGCGCAACAGCTGAAATCTTTGAGAGAATAACCCAAAAGTCGGGTTCCTTTACGGCCTGTATGGAAGGAATATCGCGGTTGCGTCGAGCAGAAATACGTCTGCGGCTAAAAACCATAGTTATGACGCTGAATTATGAAGAATTGCCAGCCATGCGGAAAACAGCCGAGGATATGGGCTTGCAGTTTCGTCATGACTGCTCCATTATACCGGCTTTGCCCAATGAGGATAACGGCGGATATTCCAATAGGGATAGGGATAGGGATGCAGGCGGAAATGATCTGCAAAAAACCTTACTTTTTCGTCTTGGCCCTGAGCAGGCTGCGGCTGTCGATATTGAGACAAGCAAGGTGAAAGGAAAATTGCGTGAATTAGCAGCTCAGGAAACTACTCCTGTGGAGCCGTCAAAGAAATTGCATCACTGCGGCGCTGCTAGGTCATCGTATCATATTACACCTTACGGCAGCATGCAGCCCTGTATTATTACCCTTCGGCCCTCTGTTAATCTTGTTGCGGGACCACAGGGAATTTTGGACAGCTGGAAGACACTCTGTGGGCTGTTTACGGAGCAGGAGGCATCTATGGATTTTATTTGCAACAGTTGCAGTGACAAAAAAATATGTACGGGATGTCCGATCGGTTTTTCCTTGGAAACAGGAAATCCAGAGGAAATCCCTTCTTTTTATTGCAAATATGCTGCATGTCGGAGAAAGGAAAGTTCAGCCGGTTGATGGTTTAGAGGTGGAGCGACCGAGGACCGAGTGAATATAAACAAACGGAGCAAGAACGATGAAAGAACAAGAAAACAGTATCTCTTCTGAAAAGCAGTTGAAAAATACAACACTGAAGCAACCTTATGAAAAACCTCGACTCGGTACTGTAACTTTATTTGCCGATCAGGTTATGGGTAATTGTAAGGTACCGGGTCCATCAAGCGGATGTAATGTTCCCGTCCAGTCCTGATAATGTACCATCAGAAAAATTTGTGAGGAGTACTTTTCTTTACGCTCTTGGCGGGATATCTATCGGCGTTGAAACAGAATTTCAGCATTCTCTGAAAGGATTTGGTGCAACAGAAGAAAGGAACTTTATTTGTTCTGCTGATTATGAGAAATATTCTGTAGCCGATGGAGATATTCATGTGCGTTTTGCTCCGTTCCGCCAAGAATCGTCTCACAAGCCAATCAACAGAATTTTTTCTCAGGAATTGTCGGAATTTTATGCCGCCGCAACCAGTTACCTCCAATTTTTTTACCTGACTTCCGCCAAAAAAGATCTTGTTTGGACTCTTGCGATTGATCGTGAATTTTCTCAATTTGACTATTCTGTATTTTTAAATAATATTGAAACTAGAGACAGCGTATTTAATCCCTTTCATCTGGCAGTCAGACTTTTTCTTCTCCAGCACAGCTTTATCAACCGTCAAGGGTTGATTATTCATGCTGCCGGAGGTGCTATTCAAGGAAAAGGAATGGTCTTTGCAGCACCCTCTGGCACCGGCAAGTCCACTCTCTGTCGATTGCTTCAGCAGTCATCATATAATCGGCTTTTCAGTGAAGAACGATTGATCGTCCGCTCAATGAATCAGCAATGGCATGTATGGGGGACGCCTTGGCATGGTGAGGGCAATATCGCTCGGAATGAGTCAGCACCGCTTTCCGCAATTATTTTTCTCAAGCAGTCTCAAAGAACAAAAATTACCCAACTGTCTTCGTCTGACGGATTGCACCGACTGATTCAGACGGCATCTATTCCTTGGTACAGCGAGGAATGGACTGATAAGGGACTTGCTCTCTGCGAATCTCTGATTCTGGATATCCCGATGTTTGAGCTTGCCTTCCGTCCAGATCAGGCTGCGGTTGAGGCTGTGGAGCATCTTGCCGCTGTGCTGTAAGAAGCCGACAAAAAGAATGAGGCCCGCTATGAAACGCATGAGACAAAAAATATTGATCATTCTGTTTTCGCTTTATTTTTTCCCCGCCGCAGTTGCAGCGACCGAGCTGCTGTCAGAGTCGTTTACCGCTTGTGAAGTCCCTGAAGGCTGGACGGTGGAAAACTTTGGCGGTTCCTGTGACTGGATATTTGCAACAGGCTTAGAAGATAACGGCACCGGCGGAGAGGGCTGTTTTGCCTATGCGAAAAGTGATAAGTGCCAGGATCAACCTATGGATACGGCGTTGACCGCTTCCTCTGTTGACTGCTCAAATATAACCGGTACAACTCTTTCTTTTAAATATGATATATATTCTCAAAAATCAGATACTGAGTTTGCGGTATGGCTTTCTCTTGACGGGGGCAATAGCTGGGAGGAAAAATGGGCACGAAATGGAGAGGCTCTTGCCGACAACCAAACTGCGCTTATCGATATCAGCGAGGAGGCTGATGGGCAGGCCGATGTTCAAATTCGCTTTCGCTACACCGCGTCTGGCGACTGGTGGTGGCAGGTTGATGATGTTGTGATGTCTTCCAGCGAAACAGGCAAATTTAACTGGCTCCTTTTTCTGCCTGCAATCATCGGTAAAAAAAGCTCGTGAATGCGTCATCCGTCATCAGCATTAGGGATGAAGGTGCGCTTGATTTGATTCGCTCCCTGCTGAAACAGGGAGTATCGGTTCGCATCCGGGTTTCTGGCAATTCTATGCAGCCCTTCCTCAACGGCGGCGAGATTATCGAGATCGCCTCTCCGGCTGTCCAGCCTCCGAAAATTGGTGACATTGTTCTTTTTCGCGACCGGCAGGGCAATCCGCTTGTTCATCGTTTACTCAGAAGGCGTTACTACAACGGGGTACTTCATCTGCAAGCCAAAGGGGATGCTCGTACGGGCTTTGACAGCCCAGTACCTGTTGATCAAGTACTGGGAGTTGTTCGGCGTATCATTTTTACCGACCGAAAAATAGCAGATTTACAGGCCTCACTTATGCGCCTTAAAGGCTCTTGCATCGCCATTCGCAGCGTATTTTTTTATTATCTGATCAGAGTTATTTTTTTTTTCAAAACGATAGCTCGCTCCTTAATTCGTCGCAGTACCCTGTGAAAACAGAGTGCTCCTCCCCCTCTTTCCATCTTTTATCTTTGCAACTCTGTCCTTTTCCTTTATAGTTTTTATAGTAATTTTACAATGACATCTTATTTACTGGTGCAAGGAGAGCGAAAATGAAAAATAAATTTATGAACTGTATCTTGACTGTTCTGCTGATAACCGTCGCTTGTTTTTTGCTGGAGGCAACCGGAGCACAGGCCGGTTCTATAAAAGGCAACGTGCTGGATGAATTGTCCTCCACCCCTATCGGAAATTTGTTGGTAGGCACATATGCTGACGATGACGAGAAAAGTTTGATTAAGAGCGTTCTAACGGACATTGGCACCGGGGAATATATTCTGGACAATTTACCTGACGGGACGTATAAAGTCGTGTTCTTTACCTATCACACTGATTATATTCAAGAATGGTATAGCGGCGGTACGGACGTATATAATTTTGCCGATGCCGAGCCCGTAAGCGTTTCCGGGACCGCTGAAAAAGATTTGGGGAATATCCTTTTAAAAAAAGGAGCAAAAATTACCGGTACAGTTACAGAGGAAGATAGTTTAGGTGGCGTTAAAATTTCAGGCGTACTTGCAATGGCATACGATGCTGACGGCAATTGGGCGACCTCTGCTAAACTGACAGGGGACGACGGGGTGTATTCGCTCGGCGGTTTGAGAACAGGTGATTACAGAATACAGTTCCGGGCCGCATTTACTGGTTATGCCAGTGAATGGTATCTAGACAAATATACATTAAATACGGCGGATACCATGACAATATCATCGTTAAATGATGAGCTTGTAAGTGATGTTGAACTCGGACCCGGCGACAGCATTTCTGGTGAGGTGATTGACAGCAAAGGTACCGCTATTGTAGGGGCTGTGGTCAAAGTGTACGACAGCAATAGTGATTCTACCGACAGCCCGATAGGGATTGTGACGACAGGAGGTGACGGCACCTATGTAGTTGCAGGATTACCGTTAACTAAGACCTTCAGAGTGCAGTTTTTTGAACGGGAAGGAGACGGTTCAGGGGCCGGTTTTACTGAATGGTATAACGACAAGCGTAATTTTGATAGTGCCGATATAGTTAGTTTAGGCGCAGGTGGTACAGGGGCAACCGGAGTTGATGCAATGCTTGAGCCGAACTTCAACTGGTGGCTCTTTACCCCGGCATTGACGCATAGGCCGACACCATAAAAGAACCTTCTCGGAAGGATAGCTCATGGGGGGAGGCGGCAAACGTTGCGCAACCTCTCTTGAATCTCGCCACAAATAATCCTATTGTACACTTCAGCTTGTAATCGCTCTTTTCCTGAAAAGATACGCCGCGAAAACCCCACCCGCAGCCCCGAAGAGATGCCCCTCCCACGAGATAAAACCATGAAAAGGAAGCATGCCGCCGAGCATTCCGAGTCCATAGACCAGAGCGACAACGATAGAGACGATAACCGGGATCAGTTCTCTTTTCAGTAAGCCATAGCTGATCAGAAAGGCCGCTAGGCCGTATATAAGCATACTGGCCCCTATATGATTGGCCGAGCGGGCCAAGAGCCAAACTAAGAGGCCGCCGCAGCTGATGATGACGATAAGGACGTCGAAGAAGATTTTTCGATAAAAGAGGGTCAGGAGCAGGCTCAGGACAAAGAGAGGAATCGTATTGCTAACAAGATGCCTGAAATTGACGTGGAGAAAGTTGGTGAGCGGGATTCCTAGCAGGCCCCCAGCCGTACGCGGGACAATCCCGTAGGCATTAAGTCGGAGAGGGAGGATGAGATCTACAAGATAGACAGCCCAGATCGTGCAGACAAGATAAACAGGAACTGTAGCAGCACCGAGTTTCATGGTCATTCCAGAGGTATGGTTTTTGGGGAGAGAATCTGAACAACCTCGGAAAAGGATAGCAGATAAGTCTCTGTTCCGCAAGAGAGGAGAAAAGGGGAAAGAACCTTAATATCAGGTTGCCAATCTTTGGCAGGCAGAATAGTATAATTGGATGTATCAACCTGTAAAGGATTCAACAAGAAAGACTATCCCCCTTCTATACACCAGGTGCTGTAGGGGCGGTTCGCGAACCGCTCCTCCTGTTCGATTACTGTTCCGTACCGAAAAAGGGATATAAACGGGCAGGTACAGGGGACTGTGATCAGCCCTTGCGGCTTGCCTGGAGTACACAACATTATGATAGAACCCACGACCACTGTTTCCCCACGAAAAAGCATCATCAAGCGGGAAACCCTAGAAACAAAAATTTCTCTTCAGCTGGACGTTGACGGCTCCGGGAAGGCCGATATCACCACTGGCGTCGGATTTTTGGACCATATGCTGACCCTCTTTGCTGTACATGGTTTCTTTGATCTCTCTGTGCAGGCACAAGGCGATACCCATGTCGATGACCATCATACCGTGGAAGATATCGGCATTTGCCTTGGCCAGGCTTTTGCCCAGGCCTTGGGCGATAAGGCCGGTATTCATCGCTATGCCCACGCCTATGTACCTATGGATGAAACCTTGGCCAGGGTCAGTCTTGATTTTTCCAACCGCCCCTTTCTCCATTACGACGTGAACATCAGAGATCAAAAGGTAGGAACCTTTGACACCGCCCTTGCCGGTGAGTTTCTGCGGGCCTTGGCCCAACATGCCGGGCTTACTCTGCATGTGGATCTTCTGCACGGTGACAATGCCCACCATATTATTGAGGCCGTATTTAAAGCCCTGGGACGGGCTATGGGGAAGGGCGCTTCCCTTCGTCAGGGCCTTGTCGGCACGCTTTCGTCCAAGGGGTCTTTGTAGATTTTTTGTCGGGGTGAACCGCTGTGTTCGTCCTTTCATAATCGGGTAGGCACAGGGGCCTGCCCCTACAGTCCTGCATTAAAAACTGGGATTTTATTTTCGGGGGAACAGATGATTGCGAAAAAAAGCAGTATCAAGGGGGTCGCCTTGGCAGGGATACTAGGGATACTTTCTCAGTCGCTTTTGAGCAGCGGATGTAGCAAAAAGAATCTGAAAAGCTCAGAACAGCTGCCTGATTTTGCGATAAGC
>JBATKL010000006.1:0-1632 GCA_049669385.1 Candidatus Electrothrix sp.
ACAGTGCAAAACGACTGGCTTGTTCGCCGAGCTGTGGAACGCGATTTGCAGATTCTGGTCGAGGTCGTCATTGATGTCTGCCATCGTCTTATTTCCGGGACCGGGGTTACTCCTGCATCCAGCGCAATTGAGGCGGTCAAGAAATGTGTCCGGCTGGGCGTCCTCTCTTCCGAAGAACCATTCCGCCAGATGGTCCAGTTTAGAAATTTCATCGTCCACCGCTATGAACGCGTTGATCCAGAAATATTGGTCGGCATAGTGAATAAACATCTAAAAGATTTCAGGCTGTTCCAGGAAGAGGTGTTGCGCTATGTCAGCAATGGTTGAGATCAATCTCGCTAAAGCAGAAAAAGTCTGGCAGGCCTACTCTACCCTTATTGCCGTCTGGAGCTTCGGTTCGGCCCAGGACGGCAGAATCGCCTTTGGTAGCGATCTTGACATCGCACTGCTCTTTGCCGAATCACCAAAGTTTGAAACACTATGCAATATCAGGGCTGATCTTCAGGAAGTGCTGGAACTGGAAGATATCGACCTGATGAATCTTAATACTGCCAGCGTTATCAGCGCAATGGAAGCAATATCCGGCACGTCGCTTTTTTGCCGAGATCTCGGGCAGCGGGCTGTGTTTGCCTCGTTCACCTCACGTCAGTATGAGGATGACATGGCTCAGCTTAATCGGCATTATTCTAAAACATCTTCACCTTAATAAATTATTTAATCGTACAAGATAGTTATGCTCAAACCATCACAATACATCCCCCCCCTTATCGCCCTGCTCTGTGTCGGAGCCGTTGTCGGCTATCTCATGTACCAGGAGCAAACCACGGAACGGCCCAAACAGATTGAAATCACCACAGCCGGTTTTTTAGAAATGTGCCTATCCTGCCATGTCGACGAAAAGCCGGATCCGGCCCATGCCGCCCATATGGTGGGCTGCTCGCCCTGTCATCTCGGCGATGCCGCAGCCACGGATAAAGGAAAGGCCCACACGGGCATGGTGATCAACCCCGGCGACCTGCGGGTCGCAGAGCAGACCTGCGGTACCAAGGGCTGTCATCCTGCTGATGTACACAAGGTGAAGAACTCCCTTATGGCCACCAACCGGGGCATTCTCGCCACCCTCCTCTATTACTGGGGAGAACGGGACACACAGGATGCAGAAATCACGGTGGAGGAGCTGCTGGCAAGCGGCGAAACCTCGCTGGCCTTGGATTATTACCGCAAACTCTGCGCCACCTGCCATCTCTGGAAGCAAAAAAACGATCTGCCCGGTTATCCGAAATTTTTTAATGAAAAAGGCGGCGGTTGTTCAGCCTGCCATTATGTCCCGGCTGAGGGGGATACGCCCACCACCGTGGACTCCTTCGAAGAAAAGAGCAAGGCAAAGCCAGCAAAAAAACCGCATCCGCTGATCACGAAAAAGGTTCCAGACCAAAATTGTATCCGCTGCCATAATCGCTCTGGCCGGATTGGTCTTTCCTATACCGGGAAATTTGAAGCGGAGGGCTACGGCACCCCTTATGAAAAGGGCGAGCCTTCCTCACAGCGCCTGCCTGGCAGCCGCTTTTATCTGGAGATTGCCGAGGACGTGCATCATACAAAGGGCATGTCCTGCATTGACTGCCATACCCG
>JBATKL010000007.1:0-4717 GCA_049669385.1 Candidatus Electrothrix sp.
TCGGTGTGTTCTGCCAATCAATCGCCTTTTTTTTGCGTTGTACAGTATCTGGGTATTCAGTCGGTTCGATAAAGACCAACGGGGTTTCCGTTATTTCGAGAAAGTCTATTCGGCCTGGTAACTTTTCCGGCAGAGCCGCAATTGCGATATCTGTTTCTCTGTTTTGCAGACGGGTCAGAGCATCAGCAGCATCACCGGTCTGCAATTTAAGATGTATCCTTGGGTAGGCCTTTCTGAAGCGCTGAAAGATGTCTGGGAGCACAGAATATGCCGCCGTCACCGAGCAGTAGAGAGAGACGGAGCCTTTTAATTCTCGGTTACTCGCGAGTTGGAGCTGGAGCTGTTCCCGTCGTTGAAGCACATCTTCTGCGTACTCCCGAAAGTATCTTCCTGCTCGGGTCAGGGAAACAGAGCGATTATCACGAAGAAAAAGCTGTTCCCCTAATTCCGTTTCCAAGCGTTGCACGGTTCTGGTCAGAGCTGACGGGGAAATGTTGCAGGCCCGGCTGGTTCTGCCAAAGTGGAGACTTTTCGCAAGATGGCGAAAAATTTCAAGTGACTCTATATTCATGGAGTCACTGTTCCTGGTGGTAGAACGGTACTGTTCATATTCAGCTTGGGTAGCCTTGATATTCTCGGGGAGAATTTTGTCTTTTTATCCTGCTGAGGATTACGCCCAGAATCTCGGTATTCACTTCCTGCATTTTTTTAATGCCGCTGTCAAGTTGGTCATAGGTTGTTTTCTCTGCTCTGGTCACGATAATCGTACCATCAACAAGCGGACCAAGCGCCAAACTGTCTGATAGCTGCTGGATTGGCGGGGAATCCAGCAGAATAATATCAAAATGAGTCTGCGCCTCGCGGAGCAGGGTGCCCATGTTTTTGGAATGTAAAAGTTCTGCCGGGTTTGGTGGTAGCGGACCGGCAGAAAGGAGATTGACTGCTCCGTCTTCGTTTTTCTGCACCAGCGCCTGCCAATCATCGGTATTCCCGGCCAAATAATTACTTAATCCGTTGATGTTGTCTATACCGAAGAGTATATGCTGTCTTGGGCGACGCATATCACAATCAATAATAAGTACGGTCTTGTCGTTCACTGTAAGGATACGGGCCAAATTTCCAGTTGTTGTTGTTTTTCCCTCCTGTGGCATCATACTGGTTATTAAAAGGGTTTTGGGAGGATGATCTGGCCTGGAAAGAAAAAGGCTGGATCTGATCATCCGGTAGCTTTCAGCAAACAGCGAGTGAGGATGATGAAAAATGTAGTCGATTATGGGTCTGTCGTTTTTTTGCAGCTCTTCAACGGAACCGAGCACCGGTATATCATATCGCTCTTCAAAGGCTTTGGCATTTTTGGGCGTATTGTTGAATTCTTCAAGAATAAAGGCCAGCAGTATTGCTATTACAAGGCCACTCAATGCTCCATAGGTGAAATTTTTCCTGTTAAAAGGTACCGGTCGATTCGGCAACTCTGCTTTTTTAAGGGGCCAGATTTGAATCTCCTCGGATTCGGCAGTGATATTGATTTTTTTGACATTGGCAACAAGGGCATCAAGTAGTTGTATGTTTCGATTTTTTTCCTGATTCAGGGTAGTGTACTGAGCAAAATGCTTGTTTATGGCAAGCATTTCGGATTTTGTCGTCTCTGTGAGATTTGTGAGGTCTTTTACTTTGGTTCGAGCAAGTTCGTAATTATTTTTATAGGCGGCAATAATCCGCTCTATTTCCTTGTTTTTATTTTTAATCAGTTGGGTGTATTCAGTATCCGCCTTTAACAAGGCAGGATGCTTAGGACCGTACTTCTTTTTCAATTTTCTGATTTCTTGTTCAGCAAAAAAAATTTGCGCTCGCAGCTCTTGCAAGATGTTATTATCGGCAAGCAGAGCAATGCTTTCAAGCGCATGATAATTTTTCCCGGCATGCTCTATCTGACGAAAAACAGCCTGATACTCCTTTTCCTTGGTACGAGCCTGAGATAAGTCGTTGCTGAATTTTGCCAACCTTTCAGGGTAAACGGCAAGTTTGTTCTCCACTGCAATAATATTATGTTCCTGCATAAAACCTTGTATCTTTTTTTCTATTGCTTCCAGAGTGTTTCGCTCCTCTTTAATTTTGACTGTCATCCATTGCAGCGAATTTTTGTTTGTGTTTGTATTCATTGCCCGAAGCTCTTCCATATAAGCCTCTGGGAACGCGTTGGTCACCATCTGAGCAATGAAAGGTGTCTCATGGCTGTATGCAATGCTGACAATCATTGTTTCTTTTATTTTACGGACACGGACTCGTCTTTGGATCTGCCTTGCTATTCTGTCGGCAAATGATGCCGTTGCAAATTCTTTTTTCGGTAGTTCTGTTTTGTCTCTTGAATCGTTCAGTACAGTGTCTTCAGAGAACAGATCATCAGGGACATGCCTTTTCCCTGTCCGGGGCGGAATAAAATATTTTTTATATTGCCCTGCTAAATGCAGCTTATCAACAACACGACGGGCTACATTAAAACTCTTTATAAGCTCCAGCTGGGTGGGAAGAAAAGAATTTCTGTTATATTTCGGATTTTTTTTCAACAGACGATTGTTTGTGGGCAGATTGATTTGCAGAAGCACCTGCGTGGATGCTCTGTATATCGGACGTTGATTCAGGGTAAAGATGACCGTGAGCAGTGAAGCAAGTATGGTGAGAATGAGAATCAGCCATTTGTGTTGGAGCAGGATGCGCAGTTGGTCGCGTAAGGTCTGCTTGCTGTCGGATGACCTGCTGTTTTGTGCTTCCGGGTTGATGACAATGACAGGCAG
The DNA here is from genome assembly GCA_049669385.1 of Candidatus Electrothrix sp. Classification (GTDB taxonomy): domain Bacteria; phylum Desulfobacterota; class Desulfobulbia; order Desulfobulbales; family Desulfobulbaceae; genus Electrothrix. The sequence goes on from JBATKL010000007.1 coordinate 2,793, forward strand.
GACGCTGTCTTCTCGGTTTAACAGCTCTTGCAGGTAATGGCGGAGTTCTTTTTCAGCATGTTGCTGATTTTTGTTCAGGCCGGGGATCGTATTCGTATTGATGACAGAAACAGGAAGCCTTGTCTCTTTTCGCTGCAAGAGGGTACGGAGATATTTTTTCAGCAACGCATCATTTTTTTGCTGATTCGCTGTTGTGTTGTGATGGGGCGGGATTGGCATTTGTTGTTTTTTCAGCGTTCAGGGGATACCGTTGCTTTTTTCTGGTTTCAGTTCGATGATGTGATCAACATGCTCAAGAGTTGTTTTTCTATGGGCAATGATAATGATCGTCAGTTTTCCTTGCAAATGTTCAAGGGCCTGTTGGATTTTTCGCTCATTTTTATGATCCAGAGCACTGGTGGCCTCATCAAGTATGAGCAGTTGAGGCTGAGAGAGAAGGGCACGAGCCAAGGCCAGGCGTTGCCTTTCTCCTCCTGACAGGCGGATGCCACGATCACCAATCACGGTGTCCAGCCCTTGGGGAAGTCGGGCAACAAATTCAGCCGCAGCAGCCAGTTCGAGCATCTTCCATATTGTTGTATCAGAAATATCCTTTTTTACCCAGCGTAAATTATGCCGGATCGTATCATGAAACAGGTACACTTCCTGGGTGATATAGGCGATATTTCTCCGCCAAGCTGATCTGAGTTCACCTTCCAGGAGGATATCATCACAGGCAATCGTGCCGGATGTCGGTATTAATAAGCCCGCAATCAGATCTACCAACGTGGATTTTCCCGCTCCAGAAGGCCCGGTCAAGGCGACAGTGCTGTTGCAGGGGATAACCAGATTGAAATTTTGGATAACCGACCTGTCCTGATGAGGATAGGAAAAACAGAGGTTGTTCAGATAAATCCCCTCTTGTATTTCAGGAAGAGAGCTGTTCGCAGGCGATATCGGTTCTGCCGCTTCAATGCAGTTATCCAGCATCTTGCGCACATCGATAAAGGCGGGTAGGCGATGCAGGAGCTGCTGAAACGTATTCTGAATTCCCGAGACCAAGGGGAGGATGCGGGAAAAGATCAGGAGGAGGAGGAGGAGGGTGGCTGGCGGCACACGCAGTTTGTCCACAGCAATATAAAAGAGCAGGCTGAAACAGAGAGCTGCACCGATCAGGTAGCTCATCCTGGTCAGGGCATTGAATCGGCTCATCCGAACATGCTGTTGCTCCAGTATTTGACCGGCATTGAGCAGGTCGTCGGCATAATCTGCTTCCGCACAGTAGCTTTTAATCATTTTCAGCCCTGCCAGCTGCTCAGTCAGAATGTGAAAGACCGTTTTGTTGTTCAGGAGAGCCGTGTTGCCGGAACGGTAGATTTTTTTATTTAGCGGGCTGAGAATCAAAAAGAACAGCAGGGAGCAGCCCAGAGCCAGCAGGGTCATTGGCCGGGAGAGCAGAAGCGAGAGCAAAACATAAACAGCTGTCAGGATAACTCGGCTGACTATGTCCAGTATCTGTTGAGCGGAATAGCCCACTGTCTGCACTTGGCCGGTCAGGCTCTGGGTAAAATCCGACATGCGGTGTTCAATGATAAACTGCCAGCGGGCCTGCAATAAGGCACGAAACAGCCTATCTCGGAGCATACAGGTGTACCGTTGTTGTAATGTGGAGGTTTGAACTGTGAGCATGTAGCCGAGCAAAGCAATGGCAGATATTGCCGCGACATAGGTTGCCAGGATAACTGGCAGGGTCAGCGAGATTCCTGCGGCGGCATACAGTCCTTCGATCTGGTGAGAAAAAGCATTGGTCGTGCTGCCGCCGAAAGCAAAACCTGCCGCCTGGAGGAGTGGAATAAGGAGGAGGATGCCGATTCCTGAAGTTAATCCTCGCAACAGCATGAGTAGTAAGCAGAAGAGTACCTTTGTTGGTGCAAAACTGTAGAACT
>JBATKL010000008.1:0-7419 GCA_049669385.1 Candidatus Electrothrix sp.
GGGGAGGGATGGGTGTTATATTAACTGCTGAGTCGGTGCGAGAAAATCATGCAAAAGCTACCCATAGGTATTCAAACCTTCACCAAAATCCGTGAAGAAGAATACCGCTACGTTGATAAAACAAAAATCGCTTTTGAGCTGATCAACAACGGGAAATACCTATTTCCTCTCCCGCCCCCGCCGTTTCGGCAAGAGCCTTTTTATCTCCACCTTGCAGGCTGTATTCGAGGGCCGAAAAGACCTGTTCCAATCTGTAATATCCGTTTTGTGGGTAGCCACAAAGAATATGACAAAATTGACGCAACAACTATTTGAGGTGGAAACATGACTATTAAACCTATCAAAACAGAGACTGATTACATTGAAGTATTACAGACAGTTGAAAATTTAATGGGCGCAAAAATAAATACACCTGAAGGAGACAACCTTGATGTTCTTGTTACCTTGATAGAGGCATACGAGGAAAAACATCATCCTGTTCAGCCTCCCGAGCCAGTTGAAGCTATCATTCATCAAATGGAAAGCCAGGGGCTTTCACGCAAGGATTTAATTCCATTTTTTGGATCTAGAGCAAGAGTCTCGGAAATACTCAACAAGAAACGTTCTCTATCAATCAACATGATTAGAAAGCTGCAAACAGGTTTGGGTATTTCAGCAGAAACATTAATAAAGCCATACAATCTGATCGCTTAAAGGGGTAAGGGGGAAATTAAATAATGATTTTACTCGGACCCTCTTTATTTTGTTCTCCCTCCTCAGAGGGGAGGGATGGGTGTTATATTAACTGCTGAGTCGGTGGGAGAAGATCATGCAAAAGCTGCCTATAGGTATTCAGACCTTCAGTAAAATCCGTGAAGAAGAGTACCGCTACGTTGATAAAACAAAAATCGCTGTTGAGCTGATCAGCAACGGCAAATACTATTTCCTCTCCCGCCCCCGCCGCTTCGGAAAAAGCCTTTTTCTTTCCACCTCAGTAGTACAAAGAAAAATATTGAGACCTTTTCCTGGGAAAGGGTGTGATGCGCTGTGTGTCTTCGCCTTCGGGATGTGATTGTTGCAAAAAAAAGATGGGTTAGAGATCGTCTCAAAAGAGGACATGAGGACATGGACGATCTCAACCTGTTGGAAACCACAAGAAACGAAGAATCTCTTCCGTTTTTTACCGCTAGCGAATTGCAGTCATAACCTCATGAATCAGCGCATCCCGACGATCCCCTAAGGGAATGCGATGACGAATCAGGTTGGTGTAGACACCAGCCTTGCTCACATCGCCAAGAAAGATCATTCCAACCAGGCGGTCCTGCTCAAAGATCAGTTTGCGGTAATTCTCGCCTTCAGCTTCTGCATAGGCTGTGTATTGGTCTGACTGCGTATGCAGTAGGCCCGCTGAGATAATCGGCAGCCCGGCAATCTCCGTGCTATTGAGCGAGGAAAGTAAGGGTGGCACAAAGGCCTTGATGCCGCTCATATTAAACCCTGCTGTCCTACCCATATGCACTGCATTGCCCCAAAGGGCGCTGACAACATCCTTGCCTATAACCGCATCATGAAACTGGACCATATCCCCGGCAGCGTAAATATCCGGGACTGAGGTTTGCATTTCTCGATCAGTCAACACGGCCTGATCAATATCAATACCCGAATCAGCAAGAAATTCGATATTCGGTTGCACTCCTACCATTAACAGAACCAGATCTGCTGGCACTGTCCTTCCTGAAGCAAGTCGAACCCCGATGGTCTTGCCATCTGCCGCAAGAATTTCTTCCGCCGAATCGTTGGTATGGATTTCCATCCCCTCCTGACGGAGCTGCTGGCTCATGCGATGAGCTGTTTCTGTGTCTGCGATGAAGGGGAGAATATGGGGGAGCTGCTCGACCACGGTCACCTGTACGCCTGTACGTTGCAAGGCCTCAGCCATCTTGATGCCAGCCAATGCGCCGCCGACCACCACCGCATTCTCGCATCCTTTGAGGTGTTCCCGGACCTTAAGTGCCTCCTCCATATTGCGCAGGGTAAAGACCTCTTTGCTGTCAACCCCGGCGATATCCGGGATAAAGGAAGAGCTGCCCGCTGCCAACAGGAGCTTGTCATAGGGCAGGGTGCCGCCTGATGCCAGACCGATGACCTTTTTTTTCGGGTTTACGCCGATACAGCGATCATGGTGGAATTGAACCCGCTCATCATTGGTGGGCTGTTCAGTAAAGAGAATCTCATCCACCGTCCTACTTTTGTCCAGCAGAAAAGGGATCAGTGCCCGGTAGTAAAACGGTACCGCCTCATCAGCAATCACCTGAATTTCTGCATCAGGATTGTTTGCCCGAATCACATTAAGCGCAGTGGTGGCGGCAATGGAGCCGCCTACAATAACATACTTCATACTCAGACCTCTTTTTTGAGCAGAAGTTCTTTGCGTCGTTCCTGAGGCAGACTGTCCACATCAACCAGCTGCAAGGCCTTAGTCGGGCAACCGGCCACACAGGCTGGTGTGTCCAGATCAGGGCAATGATCGCATTTTACCGCGATGTGGGCGTCTGCGTCCCGGACAACCACGCCAAAGGGGCAGGCCATAATGCAGGACCAGCACCCCATGCAGCGTTCCTTTTTGCGACGGACAAAGCCTTGCTCGTCCCGATAGATGCTGCCGCTGATGCAGTCAACAATGCAGGGGGCTTCTTCGCAATGACGGCAGATTATCGGAGCCTTGCCTGTTTCGCCCTGCTCCACAAATAGCCTCCTCTTGGGAGGCCGGGCCTGGCTGACTGCGGCAAATAGGGTTTTCTCATTATCAGCATGGGCAATTCTGCATTCGATCTCACAGGTTTTACAGCCCACGCATCGGTCCGCTCGTACATAAATAACTTCCATAACCGGCCTCCTTGCCTCCTTATGACAGGCCTAAACCGGCCCGGCGTTCGTCGATGACAGCCAACAGGGCCTCGGCAGCCTTGGCCGGATCCGGCTCAACAATGAAATAACCGCCCACCAAATCTTTTAAGGTGGCGGTCAGCGTTTCAGTTACCAGCTTACTGCCGAGCACCGGCGGTACCACGCCGAGATGGGTGGGAAAACCACCAACCACAGCCCAGGTACCGATAGCCACCGCCTTTTCTGTTACTGCTTCCGGGGCTGAGGCCACAACCGGCAATTGGCTCGTATCCACGCCCAGCTTATTGGCAACTGCGGTAGCGACATCTACAGCTCTGGGGTTGTCTACACAGGAACCCATATGGAGAACCGGTGGCAAGGGTGCTTCTAAACCGGCAGCCTCGCCGATGGCAGTCAGAACAGCAGCCAAGCCTTCCCCTGCATATTTTTTTGTTGCCTCTGAGGTCATGAAGCCGTGTCGGGCATAGGTGGAGGAGGCGCAGCCCGTGGCTAGAATCAGGACATTCTCGGCCAGTAGCTTTTTGACCATCTCTACGTAATTATGATCCTGGGGTACCTTGACCGTATTGCACCCGGCAAAGAGGCAGATTCCCCGAATATTGCCGGATACGATATTGTCGATCAGCGGCTTGAGCGGATCTTCAGCATTGACCTTGGCCAATGCGCCGATAATGGCCTCGGCTGAAAAACCGGCTATGGCGGTGGAAGATTCCTGCGGAATGCAGACTTTTTCCCGGTTTCGGGATGCAAAGCGCTCAATTCCCTGACGGACAATGGCGCGGGCACATTCAACAGCGTTTTCTTCATTAAAGGCCATGTGCTCTGCGCCGGGCATTTTGGCAATGGCCATAGTGGTGATGACCTTGGTGTGAAAGCACTCTGCGACCGTGGCCACAGCAGGCATGATGCATTGGTAATCCACCACCATCGCATCCAGCACACCGGTCATGATCGCAACTTCCTGGGAAACCGAGCTGGTTGCCAGGGGGATGCCGTGCCGCATCAGGACTTCATTGCCGGTACAGCAGATGCCGACCACATTTAATCCTTCAACAGCCCCTGCTTTTTTGGCCTCGGCAATCAGCTCCGGCTCTGAGGCAACTTGGGCAATGATATCGCTGAGAAGCGGGTTATGACCGTGCAGGGCAATATTAACGGCCTCTTCCCTAAGTACACCCAAATTGGCTTTGCTGACCACAGGCTGGGGGGTGCCGAAGAGGATATCGGAGAGATCTGTGGCCATGTGACAGGCTGCATAATCGGCCACAGCACATTTCAGCGCACCAAGAAGAATATTGATTGGATCAGCATCCACACCATAAGTGGTTCGATGCATAACCTCAGCCACTGTGCTGTCAATACTGGTCGGCACAATGCCCAGTGCGTTACAGGTCTCAATTCGACCGGGGGTGACAGTCGTTGCTGCCCAGGTCAGGGGCTCGTACTTGCCGCCGAATTCCGATAAGGCCTTGTCCACTAACTCCAAGGCTATTTCCTTGCTGGAGCGGTTTTCAATTTCAATCCCGCAACGAGCAGCCACTGTTTTGAGCTTGGCCTCGTCCTTGATAGCGTAGTCCGGAGTTTCCCCCAACAAGGTTTTCTTGAACACATGCGCTATATGCAATGCATGGCCGCTGTGTGAGGCTGTGCCGCCTGCTATTGCGCGGGCCAAGCCACGAGCAACAATGGTGTCCGCCGTTGCACCGCAGATACCTCGATCAGGACCTTCACCAAAGGGGTCAATACGGCAGGGGCCTTGCATACAGTGACGGCAACAGACACCGAGCTCGCCAAAACCGCATTGCGGTTGCTGGGCCTCATATCTGTCCCAAACAGTCTGGAGCTGCTTGCCGCCTTTATGGTTATTCAGCACATGGGTTACTGCCTTGTCGGTTGATCGTTCCATCGGGCACTCCTCTTCTTGTTCTTCTTAAGTTTTTTTTTGTTTAAAAAATAATATGTTGCAGAATTTTTCTCTCTTGTCTTGATCTGCTGTATTATTGCGTGCGTTTTGTTCCCTGTTACGCTTTTTGTTCCTGTTACGCTTCTTTGGCCGTGACAGCTCCTCTTGCCACGTTGACATTTCCCGCAACCTTGATAGAATCTATGAAAGTTTTTCGAATCCAGGAAAAAGGAGACTTTGTGGTTGTTGGTCGATTTTATACTACATAATAATCATAAGGTTATGCTTGTTTCTCCTTACGAATAGCAATACATTACAAATATGAAATAAGTTTTTTATCAGAAACAGGCAGAAACATCAATAGATAATATTTTTTCTTGCAAGAGTACTGTTTTTTTGTGACCCGATATAATCGGGTTTAAGAACCGTACTACGGACCAACATCAGCAAATAATAATTTATGGATTTTGATTTTGAATATTTGGTCGAACTGTTTTTCAGCGGCCTGACCCGAGGCTCTATCTACGCCTTGATCGCTTTGGGCTATACGATGGTCTATGGTATTATCGGCCTGATCAATTTTGCGCACGGTGAGATTTACATGATAGGGGCCTTTACCGCCTTTATCATTGCCACTGTGCTGTCGATCTATGGTTTCCCCCTCTTTGCCATTTTGATTCTGGCAGCTGTTGCTGCAATGATTTGGGCCGCTGCCTACGGATACACCGTGGAAAAGATGGCCTACAGGCCTCTGCGTGCTGCACCCCGGTTATCGCCCCTGATTTCTGCTATCGGCATGTCGATTTTTCTCCAGAACTATGTACTGTTGGCCCAGACTTCAGATTATCTCTCCTTTCCTGAATTGATCCCAGAATTTGCCTTTCTGGAGCCTTACGCCTACGTTATCGGGTCAACAGATTTTGTTATACTGGTTACCACTGCTGTAGTCATGGGCCTTTTGACCTGGCTCATTAAGTTCACCCGCTTGGGAAAAGCCATGCGAGCCACTGCCCAAGATCAAACAATGGCTCAGCTGGTAGGGATTAATATTAATAACGTTATTTCGGCAACCTTTGTTATAGGTTCAGCATTGGCCGCCCTCGGCGGCTTGCTCATCGCCTCCCATGTGGGACAGATTAACTTCTTTATTGGATTTATCGCTGGAATCAAGGCGTTTACCGCTGCGGTTTTGGGAGGGATAGGCTCCATTCCGGGAGCCGTGCTCGGCAGTTTTATTCTCGGCCTGACTGAAGCCTTTGCCACGGGGTATGTCTCCAGTGATTACGAAGACGTGTTTGCCTTTTCCCTGCTGGTGTTGATCCTGATTTTTCGGCCTGCCGGTATTCTTGGCAAGGCGAGTGTTGAGAAGGTTTGATATTGCTGACTGCTGACTGCTGACTGTTACGTGTTGAGGGGCAGGTGAAGCGAAGATCAGTCTGCTCCCCTAAAAACATAACAGTCAGTATTTTTTAAAGCCCGTACATGCTCTTGTCACCGACATCGAAATGAAGGGGCATACGCCATTTGGCGATAACCAGCCAGGTGAGAAGCAGAGCTGCCGGGAGCAGAAAGTACGGTTCAACAGAAGAAGATCCGAGCAGGCGGTTCAGGACAGAACCACAGAGAAATAAAGGCACTAAAGGCAGTCCGATAATCCGAAAGCAAAAAGACTCTTTGAGGGCAAACATCCCAGCACCGACATAAAAAAAGCCCAAGCTGAGGTTTGCTAAGGTATCTGCCAGGGGGCTTATTCCTTTGAGAGTATAGGCAAAGGCCAAAATGACAAAGCCGATCCAGCTGACAAAGGGGAAAAACCATCTGAATTTCGGGTCGTAAAGATGTACATCTGCGCTTGCCAGCGCAATACCAGCAGCAAAGACAGGTAAGTAAAAAATACCGAGTATCTGCACGCCAATGATTCGTTCAACACTGTAGATCAGGGCAGTTACGGCTGCAATGGTCAGGCCGGTTCGGTAGAGGGCAACAGTCATGTTGTCCAAGGAACTCATTTCTGGAGTATGTTCAGGATTCGCCATAATAATGTATGATGTAGAGGTGTTGGGTGTGTTGGATGTGTTGGATGTGCTGAGAAGTTGTCCGGCTCTGAATGTTGATACCGGAGAATATAAGGTAACGGATACGTCAATCGATCTTACAGATCCATTATTTTTCCTTGAATCCCCAAAAAGGATAATCAAGTTGATACGACCCAATCAGGCCCGGTGTATGTTCTCGGCTGGCTACCAGCCAGAGCGCATTCTCGCGTTGCTCCGGCGGGGCGTTGCTAAAGGGATCCCATTGCGGCAGCAGAACCATAGCATTGTCCGCCGAGTACTCGATATCCCCAGACCCCTTGAAGGAACCCAGTTGCGGCTGCTTGTCGTACTGCCCGTCATCACCGCGTGTCAGCTCGGAAATCACCAGGAAAGAGACATTCAGTTCATCGCGCAGGGCCTCAAGATGACGAAGCCAAGCATCAATGCCGGTCCGTCGTTCCGAAAAATCCTTAAACGGCAGTTTATGGAGGCTGTCAATCACCACCATAGTGTACTCGGATGTGCTCTCATGGCGGAGAAAATCAATATGACTGCGCATCAGCTCCGGATTCAGCTTACGATCTGTGACCACTC
>JBATKL010000009.1:0-3584 GCA_049669385.1 Candidatus Electrothrix sp.
GCTTCTGGCTCAATGCATCAGAGAGTTGACAGCTGTAAACATCACCATGATATTTTCGGTCATCTGTACGCGGTCTGTCAACAGGCAGCTCAATTACATCTGGAATGCCTGCTAACTGTTGCTTCCAATAGTCAATTTGCTCTTGCAGAACTGCACCTTGCAACCAATTTTTCTGCCATGCTGCATAGTCACCGTATTGAATCTCAAGTTTTGGCAATGCCGGGATCTTTTCTTGAGAAAAAGCAGTATAGGCTTCCTGCCATTCATTGATAAACAGCACCATTGACCAGCCATCACTGACTATATGATGCATGTTCAGCAAGAGGACAGACTCGTTCTCGCTGACCAGAAGACATTCTGCTCTGAACAATGCATCTTGAGTCAGGTCAAAAGGAGCAATAATGTAAGCATTGACACGCCTTGCAACCTCCTCTTCTTTCTTGTCATATGGCAAACAGGTCAAGTCGTGAAATTGCAGTGCCTCCACTTGTGAAGTTGGCGCAATGTTAATTTCTGGTTGACCATCTTGAAAAGTAAAACAGGTTCGTAAGGTGCTGTGCCGTTCTAAAATCAGAGCCAAGCTTTGCTTAAGGGCAGAAGCATGCAAATGACCAGATAACCGTAAGGCTAATGGAATATTGTAATTCGCATTGCTGCTGTCTTCCAATTGCCCTAAAAACCATAAGCGTCGCTGGGCAAAAGAAAGCGGCATCTCCTCGTTTTCCGGCTGTTTTGCAATTGGCGGCAGCGTGATATTGTCACGGCTTTTTGCAAGAACTTTAGCCATGCCGGAGAGCGTCGGGTGTTCAAAAACTGTGCGCACCGGTAGTTCTGTCTGAAAAGTCTCTCTGATGCGTGAAACAAGCTGCATGGCGAGCAGGGAGTTACCGCCCAGCTCGAAAAAGCTGTCAGCCCGGCTGACCTGTTCCGTATTCAAGAGTTTTGTCCAGACAGCGGCCAGCAGCTCCTCATCCGGGCTGACCGGTTTCCTCCCCTCCTGTTCAGTATTTTTTTTCGGCTCCGGTAATGCGTTTCGGTCAAGCTTGCCGTTCGCGGTCAGAGGCAGCTCATCAATGAGGCAGTAGGAGGATGGCACCATGTAGTCCGGCAGGGCTGCCAGTGCCATCGCCTTCAACTCCTCTGTCAGCGATGGAGTGACTGCATCCGCAGTGACATAAGCCGACAAATATTGATGCCCATCGCTGCCCCAGACCTTTGCCACCACACTCCTGACTGCCGGATGCTGGCGGAGGCAGGCTTCAATCTCGCCAAGCTCAATGCGGAAACCGCGAATCTTTACCTGGAAATCGTCGCGGCCAAGGAACTCAATGTTTCCGTTTGGCAACCAGCACCCGAGATCGCCGGTGCGATAGAGCCGCTCGCCGGTGTGCGGATGGGTGATGAAACTGGCAATGGTCTTCTCCTCGTCACCCCAGTAGCATCGGGCCAGGCCGATGCCACCGATATACAGATGTCCCGGCACCAGCAGTGGACAAGGCGATAATCTCTCATCCAAAACATGAAAGGACTGATTGCGCAATGCTTTGCCGTAAGGGATGCTTTTCCAGGATGGATCAACCACCCTGTCAATGGGGTGCCAGATCGACCAGATGGATGCCTCAGTAGCTCCACCTAGGCTGATGATCTGCGCCTGCGGATTAACAGTCCTGATGTGTTCCGGCAGATTGAGCGGAATCCAGTCGCCGCTCATCATGACCAGTCGCAGAGACTCAGGTCGCCCGGCAGCATTGCCTTCAATCTGCCCAGTATAAACCTGCATCAGGGCCGGGACGCTGTTCCAGATCGTCACATGATGCAGGCTGGTCAGCTCGGCCCAGTGCGCAGGCTCCTTAGCTTTTTCATGTTCCAGGATGATCACTGCGCTGCCTGCCGCCAGCAGGCCGAAGATATCATAGACCGACAGATCAAAACTGAGAGAGGAGAGAGCCAGTACCCGGTCGTCCCTGCCGACATTGAAACGTTCATTGATGTCCAGAATAGTGTTGACTGCGCCGCGATGGTTGATCGCCACACCCTTGGGCAGACCGGTGGAGCCGGAGGTGAAAATGATGTAGGCCAAGTCATCTGGCTGTGTTGCGACAACAGGTTTTTCGGCGGAGAAGTCCATCAGATCAAGCTGTTCAACTATCAGCGTCTGAATATCCTCCGAGAAATCCAGACTGTCCGCAACCCGTTGGTGAGTGATCAGGAGGCCCGCCCCGCTGCCCGCCATGATGCGCTGGATACGCTCTGCCGGATAATCAGGATCAACCGGTACATAGGCTGCGCCAGCTTTGAGGGCGGCCAGCACGCTGATAACCATCAACGGCGAACGCTCCAGAGCAACAGCAATCAGCGACTGACCGCCGCTCTCCAGCTTCATTGCCAGCAGACAGTGAGCAAGCCGGTTAGCCTGCACGTCAAGTTGTTGATACGTGAGTTGCTTGTCTTTGTGAATAAGGGCGATGTTGTCCGGCATTGCTGCCGTCTGCCGCTCGAAAAGGTCAAGCAGAGTGCAGTCCGACACCGATCCGGTCTCAGGTGCGCTCCATTGCTGAATCTGTGTCAGTTCAGGCTGTGTCAGCATCTCCAGTTGACCGACAGACTGCTCCGGCGCGCTGATCAAAGCGGCCAGCAGCGTACTCAGATGACCCCAGAAACGATCAATGCTCTCAGGGCGGATCCGGTTGCTGTCGTGCAGCAGATAAAAATCTACTGTCTCGCCTGGATCAACCATGATTGTCAAGGGAAAGCTGGTCGCGTTCTGGCTCCACATCTGCTCAATATGGTAACTCTCATCTGCTGTCGCTTCGCTGTCGCTTCGTGGATAATTTTCCACAGCCAGCAGGGTTTCAAAGAGCATCTCATCCTGAGCAAGCTCGCTCTGCTCTTGAATATCAACCAATGAGCTGAAACCATTCTTATTATCAGCCTGATGCAGTTCCTGCACATGCTGAAGAACCTCGCCAACGGATTGATCATTATCAATTTGCAAGCGAAAAGGAAGCGCATTAATCAGCATGCCTACCATATCCTCAATACCGGCAAGAGACGCATTGCGTCCAGAGATCATCACGCCGAAGCATATATCTGTTTTGCTGCTGTACCGGGCAAGCACCAGTCCCAGGACAGTCTGCAGAACAGTATTCAGAGTGACTCGTTCCTGCTGGCAGAACTGCTGGAGCTGCACAGCAGACTCTGCACCTAACGAGTAGCGTATTTTACAGTACTCGGGTTGTAACTTATTGAGTTGTTGTATGGGCAAGAGGGTAGGTTCTGTAAAGCCAGCCAACCGTTCCTGCCAATAACAGTTTGTACTCTTCGTATCCTGCTTCTGAAGCCAAGCAATGTATTCCCGGAAAGGAGGCAGGGTTGAAAGTTGTGGCGTCCCGGCCTGCTTCATAGTCAGATAGCTGCTGCGTACCTCCTCAAAGATGCGGGAAACTGACCAGCCATCCAGCAGCACATGATGAAAATGCATCACAAAGGTGAACTGCTCATTGCTTGTACGGATCAGATCAAAACGTATCAGCGGAGCCTGACTGACAACAAATCCTTTTTTTCGCTCCTGATCTGTCAGCAGC
>JBATKL010000010.1:0-2951 GCA_049669385.1 Candidatus Electrothrix sp.
GCTCCTTAAAATTTTCCACTGGCGGCTCCAAGGGATGCCTGGCAGGCCAGCTGATATGTCTTGTCGATGTTGACGGCAACGTGCTGCCATGCAGTTATTTTCCAAAGTCTGGTGGTAATATTCGCGAGCAGTCTTTTCAGGATATTTGGGAAAACTCTAAGCTTTTCCTGGAACTCCGCAATTTCAAAGGGTATAAAGATAACTGTGGACGTTGCGAGTACGTCAATGTCTGCGGCGGCTGTCGGGCTCGATCCTATGCTATGACGGGTGATTACCTGGCCCAAGAGCCTTTTTGCTCCTATCAGCCTCAACGCTGAGCCGATTTTCTTTCTAACCTGAAACCAAACGTAATACACAATGAACGATACCTTTCTGAAGGCCTGTCGCGGCGAAAAAACCGAATATACCCCGGTCTGGTTTATGCGCCAGGCAGGACGCTACCTCCCCGAATACCAGGCTGTTCGCAGTAAACTAACCTTTCTGGAACTGTGTAAAAAACCAGAGCTTTGCACCGAGGTCACCCTCCAGCCTATTGATATTTTCGGCTTTGACGCAGCAATTCTGTTTTCGGACATCCTTATTGCGATGGAGGCGATGGGCCTGGAGTTGGAATTCCATGAGGGACGAGGACCGGTCTTTCCAAACCCGGTTCGTTCCCAAGCTGCTGTGGACCGTCTGATCGTTCCTGATCCGAATGAGACCATGCCCTTTGTCATGGAAACCATCAAGTTGCTGCGCAAAGAACTCAAGGTTCCGCTGATCGGCTTTTCTGGAGCGCCCTTTACTTTGGCAACCTATTTGATTGAGGGTGGATCATCCAAGGTCTTTCTGGAAACAAAAAAGATGGCCTTCCAGGAACCGGAAATGTATCATGCCCTGCTGAAAAAAATCACTGAATGCACCAGCCTCTACCTTCAGGCTCAGGCCCGGGCCGGTGCCCAGGCACTACAAATTTTTGATTCTTGGGCAGGTATTTGGGCTCCGCATGATTATGCACGCTTTGCTCTGCCCTATGTGCAGTCCATTATTGCAGACCTGCGTAAAATGACCGATGTTCCTATTATCTATTTTGCTAATAACGGCTCCACCCTGATTAATCACACCAAAACAGCTGGCGCTGATGTGCTCGGTCTGGATTGGCGTATCAATATCGGTGAGGCCGCCAAAATGGTAGGCGACCATGCCGTACAGGGGAATCTTGATCCGGTGGCTCTTTTTCTGCCGCAAAAGGAACTGGAACAGCAGATCAAAACAATCCTTGACGATGCTCAGGATGCCAAGGGGCATATCTTTAATCTGGGACACGGCATTCTTCCGCAAACTGACCCGGACAAGGCCAGAATTGCTGTTGAGGCTGTTCATCGTTTCAGTGCGCGATAATTCTTAGGGCCAGCAAGGAGCGTTCTTGTTATGCAAACTCTGGAGACCCCGAAGATTCCGGGTATCGACACCTGTATTGCTCTGATCGACCAGTATGCAATGCTGCCGAATATCCGTCGCCATTCCTTGCTTGTTGCCCGAATTGCTGAGTTGCTTGCGTTTCAGCTCCACAAGAGGTTAACGGATGGGCAGGCTCCTGATCAAGATTTCTGTGTGAACGGGGCCTTGCTCCATGATATCGCGAAAACACCCTGCCTGAAGGACGGCTGTGATCATGCCGCGACCGGTGCGGAAATCTGCCGACAACATGGGTTTCCAGAGATAGCCGAGATTGTCGCTGGCCATGTGATCCTTCAGAATTTTTCTCCAGAAAAATACAAGCACGGCTTTTTTCAGGCCCAAGACATCGTCTATTATGCGGATAAACGGGTCAGGCATGATGCCATTGTCAGCCTGGCTGAGCGTTTGGAATATATTCTGGAAAACTATGGCGGAGACGACGAACGCATCCAAAATGGGATACGAAATAACTTCAGGAGGTGCGAGCAACTGGAGGGTTTTCTCTTCAGCTTTCTTGATTTCCCCCCTGCGCAATTATGCAGCAAGGTTGAACAATATACGAGCCAGAGTTCCTTAGCCGTCCTGCCTTTTGATGCCTCCTCGCTCGGACAGCAAGGCGACTGAGGCAGAAGATTCTGCCGCAGGCAGTGGCCTGATCAGAACGGATGTCCAGAGCAATACCTGAAAAATTTCTTTTGAACCGGCTTGCCTCTCCCTTGAAAAATACGTATATTTAAAAGAGTAGGAAAAATACTCCTGTACTTTCCCATGATATCGTGACAAAGCTTTTGGCAAATACGTCGACATCATATATCAACATGCCTCGCCACAATTAACGAGCAGATAATAACGGAGTAATCAACTGTGGAAATTTTTTTTCTCGGTGTCGGAGAGACCTGTGACACAGCGCACGGCAACAGCTCCTCTATATTGACAACAAGTAACGGTACCAGAATTTTACTTGATTGCGGCTTCACAGTGCCGCATCAATACTTCCGTATTGTTGAGGACCCGACACGTCTGGATTATATTTGGATCTCTCATTTTCACGGCGATCATTACCTCGGCCTTCCCCTGCTGTTTCTTCGTCTCTGGCAAATGGGGCGCACCAAGCCGCTCTCAATTATCGGCCAAAAAGGCATTGAAGAACGGGTTATGAACCTGTTGGAAATGGCCTATCCCACCTTCAGTAAAAAAATTGGCTTTACCTTTGATTTTCATGCTATTTCTCCACGGAAAACCGCTCATATAGCAGGGATGGAATGGTCGACCGCATTGACCCAGCATACCCAGTACAATCTCGGTCTGCTGCTCAAAGACGGAAATAAAAAACTCTATTACAGCGGTGACGGACGGGCTAACACCCGAGTAAGAAGGTTAATCCAAGGTTGTGATTTTGTTATCCACGAATCATTTAACATGGTTGATACCTATCCCTATCATGGCTCCATCACCAGTACCCTGAAATTGGCGGATGAGATGGATATAGGACAAGTCGCCTTAGTTCATCT
>JBATKL010000011.1:0-5724 GCA_049669385.1 Candidatus Electrothrix sp.
GGCAGAATATCTCGATATCCCTTGGAATGCTTGACAATCCCATTCCGCACCTCCCAGGTCAGGTTCAATCCTTTGCCGTTTTTCTCGATAAAATCAACCACCCGCAAACTCTGAATATAATGCTTAAATCCTCCAGGATGCAATTTGTTTAGGCTATACTCTCCAGCATGGCCAAAGGGCGTATGCCCAAGGTCATGGCCTAAAGCAATGGCCTCGGTGAGGTATTCGTTCAATTGCAAACAGGTGGCAATGGTCCGCGCTATCTGGGAGACCTCCAGAACATGAGTGAGCCGGGTCCGATAATGATCGCCGGTCGGAGAAAGAAAGACCTGGGTCTTATGCTTCAGGCGACGAAAGGTTTTGGAGTGAAGAATACGATCCCGATCTCTTTGAAAAACTGTGCGCAGGTCGCAGCCATCAGGTTCTTGACGAAACCGACCTCGTGACTGGGTGCTTAGGCAGGCATAGGGAGAGAGGATAATTTTTTCGTGCTCTTCCTGTTGACGACGAATATTCACGGCAGATCTCGGCTGAAGGATGATTTTTTTGAAAAAACGTGCCGGAGTTGTAGCAGTACCGTCGTATGAGGACAAGTGTTTTTTATCGTAAGAAAGTTCCCTGTCCATCAACAGGTTGACGTTGCCCATTCCCTGTGGTAATGACCTGTATTCTATTTCTTGTGTAATGTATGAGACAGATAGAGCTACAGCTGCTCCTTATAGAGGAGAAAACTGATCCACCCAATATTTTGATTTTCCGGTCCAGCCGGTAAAAGGAGCCCCTCCATGCGAACGGATATTCTGCATATCGGTGCAGGTGAACTGACCTATGAAATTCGCAATATAGTGAATGTCGGCAACAAGCTGCAAGATCTCGGCCTTAAGGTGAACTGGGAGAATATCGGCGATCCCGTGGCAAAGGGCGAGCAGATACCAACCTGGATGAAGGATATTGTTGCCGCCGCAGTGCAGCAGGATGCTACTTACGGATATTCACCAACCAAGGGGATGCTGGCGACCCGGCAGTTTATCGCGGAAGAGACCAATGCGCTGGGCGGGGTGCAAATCACGCCGGAAGATATTATCTTCTTTAACGGGCTTGGTGATGCTATTTCCAAGATCTTCGGTTTTCTCCGAAGGACAGCCAGGGTGCTTGTGCCGACACCCAGCTACACTACCCACTCTTCTGCTGAGGCGGCCCATGCTGGGGATCGCCCGCTGACCTATGTCCTTGATCCGGCAAATCACTGGTATCCAGATCTGGAGGATATTGAAAATCATATCCGCTATAACCCAGCAGTTGCTGGGATTTTGATTATCAACCCGGACAACCCGACAGGCGCGGTCTACCCGGAAGAAATCCTGCGGGCTATTGTGGCACTGGCTGAGAAATACGATCTCTTCATCGTCTGCGACGAGGTCTACCAAAACATGGTCTATAACGGCACCAAATCCATTCCGCTTGCCACCCTCATCGGTGATAAGGTTCCTGCTGTCTGCATGCGCGGGGTTTCCAAGGAAATGCCTTGGCCCGGCGGACGTTGCGGCTGGATTGAGGTCTATAACGGTCACCGTGACCCCATGTTTGAAAAGTACATCAACTCCATCCTCAATGCCAAGATGATGGAGGTTTGCTCCACCACCCTGCCTCAGATGGTCCTGCCCGAGGTGATGAAGCATCCTGAGTACCAGACCTATCTGCATGAGCGGGTATTACGCTATGAAAAACACTCCAATATCGCCTATGATATCCTGAAAGAAGTTGACGGGATCATGGTCAACAAAACCAATGGGGCCTTTTATATGAGCGTTGTCTTTGCTGAAGGAGTGCTCAATCATCAGCAAACCCTGCCCATTGCAAATGAGGAGATCCGTAAAACCGTTGAAACTATGGTCAGCGGACCAGATGTTTCTTTGGATAAGCGTTTTGTCTATTACCTGCTGGGTTCTTCAGGGGTCTGCGTGGTGCCACTGTCTTCCTTTGCCACCAGCATGCAGGGCTTCCGTATTACCTTGCTGGAGCGGGATGAGGAGGTCTTTACCCAGATCTTTCAGACTATTGCTACGGCGATTAAGGATTACCGGGCCTCTGCTTGATTTTTGATACCCCGAAGGGGTTATATATATCCAGCTCGGGGTAACACCCCGAGAAAACACCGTTGATCTATCGCGTACTCAGGGTGTTACCCTGAGCTGGTGCAATACAGCCCCGTTGGGGCATTGGTGATGTCATCAGATGGTGTCGTCATTTTGTAGGGGCAGCCCCCTGTGTCTGCCCTGCAATATTGCAATTTTCATCAAGGGCACGGCACGCCGTTCCCCTACAAACCGAGCGTCGCTGCCGCCTGCGCAGCAATCCGATCATAATCATCCCGCGCAAACCAGTTCAGCTCCTGATTTTTCCTGAACCAGGTCATCTGCCGCTTGGCGTACCGTCTGGTATCCCGGATCAGATATTCCAACATCTCGACCTGATTCCATTCTCCAGAAAGCAGGTTATTCACATGCTTATAGCCGATAGACTGCATGGAAGGCAAATCCGGCGTATAACCCATGCTCCGTAACTGCTCCACCTCCTCAATCATCCCCTGCTCCAGCATGAGCTGACTGCGCTGGGCGATCCGCTGATAGAGCCGTTTACGCTCGCAATCCAGGGCAACCTGAAAGACCCGAGTAAAACGGCTCCCCTGCCCTCTTGCTTTTTGTTGTTGCTGCTGCTCCTGTTGCTCGACGATCAACTCGGTCCAGGTCCTGCCTGAGACCAGATAAATTTCCAGCCCGCGCAGCAAGCGCTGGGTGTCATTGGCATGAACCCGCGCCCCGGTATCCGGATCCACCCGGCAGAGCTCCGCATGGAGCGTCTCCCGCCCCTCCTGCTCAAGACGTTCACGCAACTGCGCCCGAATGGTCTCGTCCGTGGGCAGGGCATCAAACAGCCCCTCGAACAGAGCCTTGAGGTAGAGACCCGTGCCGCCGGTCAACAAGACGGTTCGTTTGCGGGAGGCGATCTCCTCTATTGCCGCCAAGGCATCGTTAACAAAGCGGGCCGCATCGTACTGCTCGTCCGGGTTGATAATATCGATAAGGTGATGGGGAACAGAGGCCTGCTCTGCCAGGCTCGGCTTGGCCGTGCCGACATCCATATGGCGATAGACCTGCATGGAGTCCATGCTGATGATCTCGCAGTCAAAACGTTGAACAAGGCGCAGAGAGAGGGCGGTTTTGCCCACAGCGGTGGGGCCGACCAGAACTATGATCGGGCAGTCAATAGGCGCTAGAGTATTTTCCAGAGTATATTTCACGACTTTAAGATATTACGATTTCTTCTCGGCAGCTGCAAAACAGAGAAGTGGGGTTAAACGCGCGGTCATTTTCGGGCCAATGCCCTTAATACGAATAAAATCTTTTGGCCCGGTAATCGGTCCTTGCGCTTCCCGAAAAGAAATAATTCGTGCTGACAGCTTAGGGCCGATACCCGGCAACTGGATCAATTCCTCCTGATCAGCCCGATTGATCGGCAAGGGAAGATGAAACAGCAGGGCTACTTCCGGTGGAATTTCCTCGCAGGGGAGATCAGGGGTTATGGCAAGTAAACCAGAAGGAAGTTCAGGAAGTTCGCTCTGGCTGACCTGCTCTCCGGGAACGCTAACCACTTCTCGAACCACCTCTGCCCTGCCCTCATGGAAAGGAGAGGCAGCAGGGGTAGCAACAGGGGCAAGGTAATACAGAGAGGACTGAAGCTCCGGCTCAGGAGTGAACCAGCTGACGGCCAGAATAATTGCCCCCAGAATAAGGAGGGCGGGCACCCGAAGGTCCCGCTCTGCGCTGTCTTTTGCCATCAGATCTACTGATCAATATATCCCCGAAGCATATGGATGGATTCAGCTGAATCCCATTCCGCAGGCCCTTTCACCGCTTCCCGAATAAATCCTTCCTTGTCCAGAATAAAGGTCTCAGGCACTCCGGTGAGCCCGTACTCCATGCCCACCCGGTTCCCCTCATCCACGAGAATCGGCAGAGTGATATCAAGTTTTTCTGCAAAACTCTCCGCATTACCGGCCTCATCATTATACAGAACCGCCAGCATCTTGAACTGATCTTTTGGCAGGGTGTCGTACAAGTTCTGCATAGAGGGCATTTCACTGATGCAGGGTGGGCACCAGGTGGCCCAGAAATTAATAAAAACCACCTGCCCCTTGAGCTCAGACAGGGTCCATGCTCTGCCCTCTATATCCACCAAGGTGAAATCTGGAGCGGGATTCCCTACTACCGGCGGCCCATAGGGCTGCATGGTTATCACCCGTGGGGTGGGCTCCTCTGACATCTTCTTCTGCTGCTGTTCTTGCTCTTGACCGCAGGACGAGAGAATGAGAGAGAAGCAGAGTAGCAAAACGAGAGAAAAAAAATTATTCATCGGTATATTCTTGCGTCTTGGCAGCGAGTTCATAGAATCATCCTTTTTCCTGGGCATCCTTCATCAGCTTATAATTAACCGCATCCTCAAGAGCCTGCCAGCTGGCTTCGATAATATTGAAGGAAACACCGACGGTGCTCCACTGGGTCTCGGCATCCCGGCTATCCACCAGTACCCGGACCTTGGCCCCGGTCCCGTGCTGACCGGAAAGCACCCGCACCTTATAGTCGACCAGCTCCATCTCCGCCAAGCGGGGATAAAAACAGATCAGGGCCTTGCGCATAGACTTGTCCAGGGCATTGACCGGGCCGTCACCGAGGGAGGCGGTGTGCTCTTCCTGGCCGTCCACAGAAAGACGAATCGTTGCTTCGGTAAGGGAGGCTGCATCCATCCGGTACTTATTATTCATCACCCGAAAGCCTTCCAGGGTGAAGAAATGGGTTTTTATGCCCATAGCCCGCCGCATGAGCAACTCAAAGCTGGCCTCAGCGCCTTCGTATTGAAAGCCCTGATTCTCCAGCTCCTTGAGTTCATGCACGATCTTGGCCATAGCCGGATCGTCAGCCTTGAGATTGAGGCCGTACTTGACCGCCTTGTGCATAACATTGGACTTCCCGGCCTGATCAGAGATCAGGATGCGGCGGATATTGCCCACCTTTTCCGGCACAATATGCTCATAGGTCAGGGGATTGCGCTGGACCGCGCTGACATGAATACCGCCCTTATGGGCAAAAGCAGACTCACCCACATAGGGCTGATAGCGGTTATGGGGCAGGTTGGCCAGCTCATTGATGAGGCGGGAGGTAGAATAGAGCTTGTCAATATGCTTGCCCACCTCAGCCTCATGACCCATCTTACAGATCACCGCCGGGATGATTGAGGTCAGGTTGCCGTTACCGCAGCGTTCGCCGTAACCGTTGATGGTGCCCTGTACCTGGGTGCATCCCAAGGAGATTCCGAGCAGGGCATTGGCCACAGCGGTCTCTGAGTCATTATGGGGATGGATACCGATCCGGGCGGTGCTGCCCTGCTCTGCCAGGAACTGCTTCACCCGTTCGAGGATTGGCGGAATCTCATGCGGCAAGGTGCCGCCGTTGGTATCGCAGAGAGCCAGGGTTTCGGCCCCGCCCTTAATGGCCTGACCCAAGGTGGCCAGACAGTATTCCCGGTTATTCTTGAAGCCGTCAAAGAAATGCTCGGCATCGTAGATCAGGTGCTTGACATGGGGCCGCAGAAAAGCAAGCGAGTCCTCGATAATCAGCAGGTTGTCTGCCAATTCGATACGCAGGGCATCATGGACATGGATATCCC
>JBATKL010000012.1:0-5660 GCA_049669385.1 Candidatus Electrothrix sp.
TTAAACGATTCGATAAACTGCAAAACGATTCCCTTCCTCTTGTCGAGGAAATACAACGAAAAAACAGCATTCAAGACCATATCATCCAACGCCCCGACAACACACCGCCCCCTTAACTCCCATCATACTTCTTCCGAAAATAATCATACGCCGCATTAATCTCCTTCATCTTCTCCTCAGCCACTCCCTTGAACTCATCGCCAAGATGAGCCACCTTATCCGGGTGATACTGCATGGAGAGCTTACGATAAGCCTTTTTAATCGCAGGAAATTCCGTCTCGGAAGTCACCCCAAGCACGGTGCAATACTGCTGCTCAGAAGGAGCTCCGCCCCCGCCAGCCCCACCCTGGTACTTGTGACCGTATCGGTATTTATTTTCAATGGTCTGTCGCTCATACTCACGAATCCCGAGAAAATTACCGATCTTGCGGGCAAGAACAAGCTCTCCTTCATTGACCGGTTTTTTAGTAAAAATAAGCTGATAAATAAGCTCCAGCAAGATCAGGCGAGGTTCATAGGCAAAACTGTTGCGAAATTCCGTGAGCAAGGCCTCCAAGTTTTGATCATCATCACGGGCATCCTTAATCAACTGCTTTATCCAGTACATCTGGTCCTGATTATAATGGAGCGAGTGCTGGAAGAAGTTGAGCATGGTCCGCAACTCGGACTTGGTGAAACGGCCATCCGCCTTGGCGACGTAAACAAGGATATTGACCAGAAGAAAGACAAAGCGATTATGACTTTCGGTCTGGGACTGCTCATAGGCAGCAGCCCGGCTCTTGATATAGCGTGTAAAGCCGAAAAAGGCCGCAGTCAGGAGGAGTACCCCGAATATACCGGTGTACACGAGAACGGAAAAGAAACTCCCCACAGCCTGCCAGCCACCGGTGGCCAACAGGATAAGGATGACGATAAGAAGACAACCGCCGCAGCCGGGCTGGTTGCTGTTAGAGCTGTACTGGCGTTGCATGGGGAAGGAAGGGAAAAGGTTACAGGGATAGGGGAGAGGGAGAGGAGATCAGGGTACCTGATCAGTGGCTAAGGGATGCAACAAAAAATACTTTATCCTCTTTTATACGAGTGCTGTAGGGACGAAACCTCTGTGTTCGCTCTGAACGTGTCCCGTGCGGTATAATAAACGGGCAGACACAGAGGCCTGCCCTTACCTGCACCTAAAAAGGGAAGCTATTTTTTGAAGAATTCCTAACTCCCCTCCTCTACGCTGAACAGGGCATCAACAAATTCTTCAGGATCAAAATCCCGCAGATCTTCGACCTGCTCACCGATACCGATAAAACGAACCGGAATTTTTAATTCATGGCAGATATTGGCGACAATACCGCCCTTGGCTGTGCCGTCCAGTTTGGTCAGGGTCAGACCGGTAATACCTACAGCCTCGTTAAACATTTTGGCCTGGGAAATGGCATTCTGGCCGGTGGTAGCATCAACCACCAACATTACTTCATGGGGAGCGGTTGCCAGGTTCTTACCAACCACCCGCCTGATCTTCTTCAGCTCTTCCATCAGGTTGACAGAGGTGTGCAAACGACCGGCAGTGTCGATAATGACCACATCATAATCCTTGGCCACCCCCTTGGCCACCCCGTCAAAAACTACGGAAGAGGGATCGGATTTTGGCAATCCGGCAACCACCTCCACTCCGACTCGATCACCCCAGATCTTGAGCTGATCAATGGCCGCAGCCCGGAAGGTATCACCGGCCACAAGGAGGACGGATTGCCCAGAGCCGACAAATTTAGCAGCAAGCTTGCCGATAGAGGTGGTCTTGCCCACTCCGTTCACGCCCACCACCATGATAACAAAGGGGCCTGAGTCCGGCAAAACCAGTTCAGCCGGTTGGTCGGATTCCCGGAGAAAGGAAAGAACCTTATCACGCAGTACCTTTTTCAGGGCCAGCGGATCACTGAGTTGCTGCCGTTTCACGCTGCTTTTGGCCGCATCCAGCAATTCCATAGCCGTATTCACTCCGAGGTCAGCCGTGATCAGGATTTCTTCCAACTCGTCAAACAGGTCCTGATCAATCTCTTTCCTGCCGCGAAAAAGATTGTCCAAGCGATGGACGAAATGGTTGCGGCTTTTTCCCAGCCGCTCCTGCAAGCGCTTGAACATGGAGGGGAGTTGCGGTTTCTCCTGTTCTTTTTCCTGCCCTGCCCCCTGTCCGTCAGCATCGCCCTGATCAAATTCAACCGCTTGATCCACCGCTTGCTCAGTCGCCTGCTCGATGGCTTTCGCCATCGGAGCAGGTTCGGCAGCCGAAGCAACGGGAGGAGTCGGAGAAGCCGAAATAACTTTGCCCGAGCCCTTCACCGGCTCTTTCTCCGATTTTTTCTCCGCTGTAACAGGTGTAACAGGTGTTACAGGTGTTACAGGAGAGGAAGAAGCAGAGGACGCAAGCTCCTCAGCAGCATCCACCTGAGTAGCGGTCTCCTCGACCGCTGCTGGCTCCTGCTCCTTTTTTCGCGCGAGCTTTTTCTTAAACCAACCAAGCATTATGTATTATCCGTCTTTTTCTCCAGAACAAACTCCAGAGCTTCTTCAATGGTGTGCGGATAATGGAAAATAACGCCTTCGCGAACCTCTTCCGGAATTTCCAGCACATCTTTTTCATTGAGAACCGGCAAAACCAGCTCATTGATTCCAGCGCGTAAGGCGGCCAGAACTTTTTCTGCAATACCGCCCACCGGCAGAACATCGCCACGTAGGGTGATCTCACCGGTCATAGCCACATCCTGGCGCACTGTCCGATCACTGATCACTGAGATCAGCGAGCTGACCATTGCCACACCGGCAGAAGGTCCGTCCTTGGGGGTAGCACCATCCGGTACATGGACATGAAGATCGATCTGAGAAAAAATATCCTCGTCAACACCCAACGCCTCAGCATTGGAGCGAATATAGGTCAGGGCCGCAGAAGCGGATTCCTTCATCACATCGCCGAGCTTACCGGTCAGGGCAAGACCACCCTTGCCTTTCATCTTCGAGGTCTCAATAAAGAGGATCTGGCCGCCCACTGGAGTCCAAGCCAGACCGGTGGAAAGTCCTGGTCCCCAGGTGCGTGTTTTCATTTCAGAGGTGTAATTTACCACCCCGAGAAAATCGTACAGATTATCCACTGTGACCACGGTTTTTTCGGTCCGGCCTCGGGCGAGATTCGCGGCAACGCCGCGACAGATGGCAGCAAGTTGGCGCTCCAGATTACGTACGCCAGCTTCTCTGGTATAGGAACGGATAACAGCTAACAGCGTATCATCGTCCATTGCCAGGTTTTCATCTGTGAGTGCATGCTCTTTCAACTGCTTTTTCAGCAGATACTTACGAGCAATGGCCAGCTTTTCATTTTCTGTGTAACTGGACAGATGCACCACTTCCATCCTGTCCAGCAGAGGTCCAGGGATGGTATCCAGCATATTAGCGGTGGCTATAAACATAACCTTGGACAGGTCAAATTCAATATCCAGGTAATGATCGGTAAAGGTGGAGTTCTGCTCCGGATCCAGGACTTCCAGTAGGGCGGAAGCGGGATCGCCGCGAAAATCATTACCCAGTTTGTCGATCTCATCCAGAAGGATAAGTGGGTTATTGGCACCTGCCTTTTTCAAATTCTGGACAATACGACCGGGCAACGCACCGATGTAGGTTCGCCGATGACCACGAATCTCAGCCTCGTCACGCATACCGCCCAAGGCGATACGGGAAAACTTACGCCCCATGGTACGGGCGATGGACTGTCCCAGCGAGGTTTTACCCACACCCGGAGGGCCTGCCAAACAAAGAATCGGGCCGTGGATATCGTTTTTCAACTTGCGGACAGCCAGGAATTCCAGAATCCGCTTCTTGATCTTTTCAAGTCCGTAATGCTCCTCTTCCAGATCATTCTCCGCCTTATCGAAATCCAAGGTATCCTCGGTGGAGGTGCTCCAGGGCAGATCCAGTATCCAATCGATATAATTACGGGAAACCGAATATTCCGGCGAAGAGGGAGAAATTCGATCCAGACGGGTCAGTTCTTTTTCCACAGCCTTGTTTGCTTCCTCGCTCAAACCGGCCTCAGCAGCCCGTTCCCGCAGCTCCTGCAACTCAACCTTGCCGTCAGACTCTTCACCCAATTCCTTACGAATGGCCTGCATCTGCTGGCGGAGGAAAAACTCCCGCTGCTTGTCGTCGATATCTTTCTTGATATCCTCTTGCAGCTTATTGCTCATCTCAGCGGTGTTCACCCGCCTGTTCAGCTCACGAGCCACTCGATGGAGCAGCAGGTTGACCTCAACGATTTCCAGGATTTCCTGCTCCTTATTGACCCGGAGGTTCAACTGAGAAGTGACCAGATAGCCAACATGGTAGGGATCAGAGATCGCATCCATAGTGGCCATGATTTCTGCAGGCAGCTTAATCAGGTCGCCGAGTTTTTTAAACTCATTACGAATAGCGAGAACCAGGGCCTCGGTCTCGTGATCCCCGTCATTCATCTCCATCGGGAGAATACTGATCTCGCCTTTGATATAGGGCATCTCCTCGGTGAATTTATCAACACTGAGCTTATGGATTCCGCTCACCAGAACCTGATAATAGCCCTCTTCGGTGGTTGACACCTTGTGAACATAGCCCACTGCCCCGACTCGATGCAGATCCACACTGGAGATAGTATCGTTATCTCCTACCTGTTTTTTATGACACAGCACCAAACCGATCATCTGATCACCTTCCATAGCCTCGTCCACCAACTGCTTGGAAGTGGTGCTGGCAATCTGAAGCGGAAAACCCATGCCCGGAAAAAAGACAAATCCGTGGAGGGGGAGAATAGGTAATTCTTTCGGTATCGGCAGCAAGGTCGGATCTTGCGATGTATTCTTTTGTTTATCTTGTGATTGATCGTCCATGTATTCTCCGGAAATTCACCTTTTTTTATTTTTGATGGAACAACTCTATTCGTTCATCCCTTTCATACGTTTTGACAGTATACCGCTTCTGAACAGAAGAAATCAACAAAAACACCGAATAACCGAATGCCGCTGATAATCGTCCAGTCTTCCCGGATGCTTTTTCGCAATTTACCGTTCTTTTTGCCGCTCTTTTTTCCTGGAGAAAAGGACATCTGAGAAGCACTAAAAAAGCGTTTATCTCTCGGTAGTAACATTGTTCATGCCCCCTACTCTAAGCTACCGTCTTTCAGGGTCACACAGCGATCCATAGCATCAGCTAATCCCATATTATGGGTCACCATAGCAACCGACATAGAGCGGGTCTGGCAAAGCTCTGTCAGTAATTCAAAAACCTGCTGACCGCTAGCCGAATCCAGATTACCGGTGGGCTCATCTGCCAGCAAAAGAACAGGCTGCATGATAAGAGCCCTAGCCAGGGCCACCCGTTGCTGCTCGCCGCCGGACAACTCGCCACTGCGATGTTTGATCCGATGCCCCAATCCGACCAGCTTTAACAGACCCTGCGCATCCTCTTCGAGTTTTCTGCCAGGCAACCCCGCAATCAAGCCGGGCATCATCACATTCTCCAGCGCGGAAAACTCTGGAAGCAGATAATGAAACTGGAAAATAAAGCCGATGCTTTTATTTCTATGCGCTGCCAGTTGATTCTCTGAAAGTTCGTTCAAGCCCTTGCCGTTAAACCAGATCTCGCCCTTATCC
>JBATKL010000013.1:0-12024 GCA_049669385.1 Candidatus Electrothrix sp.
GTTGTGTTGATGGCTTCGAAGACGATACCATTATTCTGGAGACAGATATCTTGCTTGGAGAAGGCGAGGATGCACGACCGCCGATTACCACCTCGGTTACCATTGAAGGCCAGGGGCACATCATTAACGGCAATGGTGGGATTGGTTACGTACTGAAAATAAGCAGAGGGATTAATGAAGATGATTACTGCGTCGGTGGTGACTTAACCCTGAACAATGCCACAATTACCGGCGGAAATCATGCTCACCCCGGAGACGTGACCAGTGGGATGCTCAATAATGGCGGGGGAATTACCAATGCCTGCTTTGGCACAGTCACGCTGAATAATACCACCGTGAGTGGAAACACTGCATTAGGCAATGGCGGGGGAATTTTTACTGCTCCGTGGAGTGTCCTGACCCTGAATAACTCCACTATCAGCGGAAACACTGCAGAAGGTAACGGCGGGGGTGGGATTTATAGTGATAATGCTGTTGTCACACTCAATAGCTCTACGGTCAGCGAAAACATTACGGCAGGCGGCGGTGGAGGAATTTGCGGAGTTACAATCTATGGACCTTGGTTTACTATTAATGCGGTCAGGTTGAACAACTCCATTATTAGTGGCAACACAGCCTCTTCCGGCAACGAATTGTATCTAGGTGAGAGTTTTATCAATGCAGATAACTCTAATCTTTTCGGTGATAGCGGCGAGAGCGATGCTGAGGCTTTTGTAAACTTCGTGCCTGAAGCGAGCGATGTCAATGCAACCAGTGACGGCACAAGCGGTATCCTTATCTCCACAGCCTTGCCTGATATTCTCAACCCTCTGGCTGATAACGGCGGCTTGACCATGACCCATGCCTTGGTGAAAGGGAGTCCGGCCATTGATCAGGATAAGACCTGTAGCACCGGATTTTCTGAAGATCAACGTGGCGAACCTCGTCCAGTCGGAAAGGGCTGCGATGCGGGATCTTTTGAATTTGCAAACCATATCCCTGTTGCCGATGCAGGAGAAAACCAGGAGGAGGTAATTGCTGGAGACCTTGTCTGTCTTGATGGCAGCGCCAGTTACGATGTCGATGGTGATCTGCTCTCCTATTCTTGGGAGTTCACTGCATGGCCTGCAGGTAGTATAGCAGAGCTTGATGACTCGACTGCCGAGGCACCCTGTTTCACAGCCGATCTTTCTGGAACCTATCAAGTCAGCCTTGTTGTAAATGACGGCATAGAAAACAGTGAACCAAGCACTACCGAGGTGGTAGCCATCTCCCTGAGTGAGGCCGTCATTGCAACCATTGAGGAAACAGTGCTGGTTACCAGCTCGCTTGACCCTGATATATTCGATAATGAAAATAAACAAGGGGCACTGATTAACCAAATCAACGCTGCCATTGCGCTGATTGATGAAGGGCTCTATGCTGAGGCACTTGACAAACTTGAGAACAGCATTCTTGGCAAAACAGATGGCTGTGTTGAATCTGGAGCACCGGACAAGAATGATTGGATTGAGGACTGCGCAAGTCAGGAGGAGCTGTATGACCTTATTCAAGAGACCATAAGCATCTTGGAGGAGCTGATGTAGGCTCGATTTGACCGTTAGCCCTGAAAAAGCTATACTCATCTCAGCCTTGGGTAAAATACCCCCGGCTGAGATTATAGCAAACTATAGCAAACGCTACACCACCCAGCCCCGCTACTTTATCCGCACAGCCACAGAATTCGCATGAGCACTCAACCCCTCCAGCTGAGCCAACCGCTGAATATGCTCAGCATCGTTAAGCAGAGCCTGACGGGAATAGGAGATAATCGAGCTTTTTTTAAGAAAGGTCTCCACCCCAAGAGCAGAGGAAATACGGGCCGTGCCCATTGTCGGCAAAACATGGTTGGGACCAGCCACATAATCACCAGCAGCCTCTGGGGTATGAGGGCCAAGGAAGATCGCGCCAGCATGTTTAATCATCGGCAACCACTGCCAAGGATCTTCCACCTGAAGCTCCAGGTGCTCAATGGCAATATCATTAGCCAAAGCAATACCCTCTTCCACGCTGTTCACTACCAGGATCAGGCCCCGCTGCTGTAAGGAGGTTCTCGCGATATCCTCACGAGACAAGACAGGCAACTGCTTTTCCAACTCCACTTTGACTGCCTCGGCAATCGCCGTTTCTGTGGTGAGCAACAGGGCCAGGGCCATCGGATCATGCTCGGCCTGGGCCAGCATATCCGCAGCAATATAGGCCGGGTTCGCTGCATGGTCGGCAACGATCAATACCTCGCTGGGACCGGCAATCATGTCAATACGTACCCTGCCCATCACCTGGCGTTTGGCCTCAGTAACAAACTGATTCCCTGGCCCAACAATGACATCCACCGCAGGTACGGATTCCGTGCCAAAGGCCAGGGCCGCAATGGCCCAGGCTGATCCGGCCTTATAGACCTCGGTGACTCCCACTTCCCTGGCTGCCATGAGCAGGGCCGGAGCAATTTTCCCTTCCTTATTCGGCGGAGTCACCATGATCCGCTGCTGCACCCCGGCAATGCCTGCGGGGATAGCGTTCATAAGCACCGACGAGACCAAGGGGGTGGAACCGCCCTGCCCTCCTGGCACATAAAGGCCTGCTGAATCCACCGGTCGAACCAAGCGCCCGGTAATGGTGCCGTCATCACGGGTCATCATCCAGGAATCTTCCGTCTCCCGCTCATGAAAAAGGCGAATCCGCTCTGCTGCAAAGGCGAGCGTTGCCATAAAATCATCATCAATCGCCGTTGCGGCCTGAGCAAACTCCTCTTCACTGACCTTGAATGCTTCCAGGTCCAGCTCTGGCGCATCAAAACGGCGAGTATACTCCAACACGGCTTCATCACCACGACTGCGCACCTGCTCTAAGATATCGGTTACTGCCTGGGCACACTTGCTGTCTGCAAGGGCAAAGCGATCACGCAACCCGTCCATGCTCTTTTTTCCCTGATCTGTTGCATAGCTTTCAATACGAATAGTCATAATAGGTACTCTTTCTCCAAAACATCAATATTGTCAAGTAAGTAAAGGGATATTTTTCTCGTGAAATTTTCTCGTAAAACAAAGAAACCCCGCCCCAAGGGACGGGGTTGCAGGAAAACCCGGTGTGTGCTTCAGTACTGTGTTCGCCCTGTTATGCCGGGCAGACACGCAGGTCTTCCCCTACAATTACCAGTCTTCTTCCTCACTCGGTTCCCGCAGGGAAATCACAGCCCCTTTATCACGCTCTGCGACCTGACGGACCACCTTGGCAGGCACCACCTCAAAGCTGTCAGCAAGCTGCACAATACCGAGCTGACCTTCACAAAGCCGATCAATCATCTCCTCAGCTATAAAAATCCGGTGGATCTTTTTTCCCAGGGAAAAATGATAGGCGTGCCCGTTCTTCTCATCCCGTTCCACACGATTTTGCATGACAAGCTGCTTGATTTGAGCCTGCTTCTCGCGCTGTTGCCTTTCCTCTGCCTGCTTGCGACTGATCTCCTTATTACGAGCCACCTCGGCAGCCTGTGCTACTTCAGCCTGACTGATCGGTTTCCTGGCATTTTTCCTGACAGACTTGCCTTTTTTCTTCTTTTTACTTTGAACGTACTGTTCCTGATTTGCCTTACTCGCCTGCTTTTTACTGACCAGCCCTGCCTTGAGGAGCTGATCCTGAAGAGGGTTACCCATAATTTTTTTCTCCGTTTTCTTACCTGCGGCCTTCTTCTTTGTTCAACGTCTTTGTTTCTTGCCCATTTGTGGAACCTGATGATGACAAAGATCGTTCCTTTCCTGCGGCGCGGGCAAGAGCCCGCATATTCTGCGTTCTATCCGACTCGTCAACAATTTCCCGCCCAATGATCTCTTCCAGAATATCTTCCAGACTGATCACCCCGGTCACTGAGCCGTATTCATCAACTACCACAAAGAGGTGCTGGCTCTCTTCAAAAAACTCCAGCATCACCTTATTGAGCGGCGCAATTTCCGGAACAAAATGGACCGGCTGCATAATTTCTTCCAGTCTGCACTCCAGCTTACCCGCTGCTGCCGCTTCCATGACTTCATAACTGAGCACAACGCCAACCACATCATTACTGTCCCTGCCGTAAACCGGAACCCGGCTGTGAATACGCCATTGCTCGGTCAGTAAAGCAGCCTGGGCTACGGTCATCTCTCTGCTCAGGGTGAAGGTCACTGTTCTCGGGGTCATGATTTGGCGCACCCTTTTATTCCGTAAATCAATAATATTGGTGATCACCTGCTCCTGATCTCTTTCTATTTCACCGGATTTTCGGCTCATGCGGGCAATGGCGATAACTTCTTCCGCTGAAACCTGCGATCCAGACGATTTGGGAATCAGATGGGTCATAGCCTGACAGACCAAAATAATCGGTTTCAGCACAACAACCATCAGGTGAAGAGGACGGGCTACATAGGGGGCCAACGAACCGTTGAATTCCACCCCTATGGTTTTAGGTAGAATCTCTGATAAAAGGAGAATCACCAAGGTGAAAAAGACAGAAAACCAGATAAGATTATTTGCCCCGAAAACCGATGCAGCAGCAGCACCGGCAACAGCTGCTCCCATAGTGTTAGCTATGGTGTTTAAGGTAAGGATAGCCGTAATGGGCTGATCTATATTCTCTTTCAACTTTTTAAGAATAGCCGAAGTTACCGGTCGCGTATTCGCCAGCAACTCAATGCGGCTCATGGGCAGAGAATAGAGCACCGCCTCCAGCAGGCTGCAGAATGCGGAAGTAAACACGGCAAAACTAACAGCAAGAACAAGTTCCAAAAGCATATAACGCCCTCCGGGCGAATTCGCTGATTCATACAGGTAGGTATACGGCGTGCCGTTGCCCCTACAGCACCCTGCAACAATAAAATGATTTATAAAATGATTTCATGCCGATAAGCCCGCTCATACACAGCAACAACATCGGCAAGAGAAGGTCGGCGGGGATTATTTTCCACCGGTCGAGTTACCGTCAGAGCGATTTCTGCCATCTTGGGGATCTGATCAAAGGGAATGTCCATATCCAAATCCTTCAAGGTGGCGGGAATCCCCACATCGGCATTGAGGTCATACAGGGCCTCGACACAAAGAGAGGCTGCATCGCGTCGAGAAAGTCCCTCTGTGTTCTGCCCCAGTACCTCTGCGAGCAGAGCAAATTTCTCGTAATTTCCAGGCAGATTATACTGCACCACATAGGGCAGAAGAACCGCATTAGCCAGCCCGTGCGGAACCCCAAACATCCCTCCCATAGGATAGGCCATAGCATGGACCAAGCCAACCCCGGCAGTGGCCAAAGCCTTGCCACCGAGCAGAGAACCCATGAGCATGGCAGAACGGGCTTCAAGATTGCCCCCGTTAGCACAAGCCGCAGGTAGATTGCGGGCAATTAAATCAATGGCCTCCAAGGAATACATCTCCGAGATAAGATGGGCCTGGGTGGAGGTATAGGCCTCCAGGGCATGGGTCAAGGCATCGATGCCGGTATATGCTGTAACCTTGGCAGGCAGGCTGAGGGTCAGTTCCGGATCAAGGATGGCAGCATCCGGGTACAGAGGATCGCCGTTCATGCCGCCCTTGGAACCGGTTTCTTCGTTGATGAACACGGCAGTAAAGGTCACTTCCGCGCCGGTTCCGGCAGAAGTGGGAATCATAATCTTGGGTACGCCCGGCTTTTTGATCAGGCCCAGTCCGAGATAATCCACCGCCTTGCCACCGTTGGTCAGCAGGATAGCCACTGCCTTGGCCACGTCCATTGCTGAACCGCCGCCTGCGCCAATCACACAATCACAGCCAGCCTCTTTGGCAATGGCACAGCCTTTATCAGCCAGTTGCAGTCCCGGTTCCGGATCAATTTCATCGTAGACAGTAAAAGAAATACCTTCCTGTTCCAGCGGGGTTGTAAAACGGTCAAGCAGGCCCGCTTTGACTAGGCCGGGATCGACCACTAGCAGAACCTTGCTGCCGTTGAAATCCTTGACTATCTTGCCAAGATCTTTAACCGTGCCTGCCCCAAAGTGAAGACGAGTGGGCTGGGTCACGGTGAAGGGTTGCATACTGTTCATAGTTTTACCTTGTCTTTTTTTGATCAATTGGACCTTGCGATCGTGCGCAGAGGGTGCTCGAATATATTCTTTTTCCAGAAAGGCTGCTATTTTTTCCGGCTGATTCAAGGAAAAAACAGAAGGGCCGGAAATCTCCTGATTATCCTGATTAATATCCTGATCAGTGGCCTGGGCAATGACACCGCTGACCTGCTCAGAAAGGCGGGTACCCTGCCGCCCCCTGAAAACCTCAATTTTGGCCACCTTGTCTGCCCCTTTAAAGCCTTCGCCAATAACCAAATCCATATCAGAGAAAAAACGACGGGCTAGGGCCGCAAGATTTTTTTCCGGGTGGGAAAGGGTCATAACCAGCTGGTCCGGAGCAACCAGGGTGACAGCATCAGCGCCAGCCTTGCTATAGGCACCGGTATCTGTCCCCTCCTGGTTCGGTAGTAGTCCGATTTCCTTGGTGGATTTAATCACTGCCACAAAATAGCCGCGCTCTTTCAGCAAGCGAACAACCTGAGCAGCTAGAGTGGTTTTCCCGGAATCGTGCCAGCCTATGAAGGTAATAATGGGGGGCATAGTGAGACGCATCATAGCAGGGAGCGTTCAATATGGAAACTGAAAAACAGCCTTGAGCTCTGCTTGTTGCGTGGGAAAAAATTTACTGGTATATTCTCTTGATTCATTCGTTAATCTTCAATTTCTTCACTTCTATTAGCAAATACTATGCAACGTATACTCTCCGGCATCCAGCCTTCTGGACAACTCCATATCGGCAATTACTTCGGCATGATGAAAACCATGATTGCCAACATGGAGACCTCAGATCTCTTCGTTTTCATTGTCGATCTTCACGCCCTTACCTCAGTGCAGGATCGTAAAAAACTCTCTATTGGCACTCTGGAGGCAGCAGCGGATTTTCTCGCCTTGGGACTTGATCCGGAAAAATGCACTTTTTGGGTCCAGTCTGATGTACCGGAGGTCTGTGAACTTTCCTGGATCTTATCCAACATGACCCCGATGGGCCTACTGGAGCGCTGCCATTCTTATAAGGACAAGGTAGCCAAGGGCATTGCAGCGAATCACGGCCTGTTTGCCTACCCCGTGCTCATGGCCGCAGACATTCTTCTTTATCAGTCGGAAATCGTACCGGTGGGTAAGGACCAAAAGCAACACCTGGAAGTGGCGCGAGATATTGCCATCAAGTTCAATAATACTTATGGCGAGACCTTTGTGGTTCCGGAACCGGCAATAGGTGAGAGCACCGCAATTATTCCAGGGGTGGACGGTCAGAAGATGTCCAAATCCTACGACAACACCATTCCTATTTTTTTGGAAGATAAACCGCTGCGCAAACGGGTGATGGCTGTCCAGACAGATTCAACTCCGGTAGAAGATCCCAAGGATCCTGAAACATGTAATCTCTACGCCCTGCTCAAACTCTTTGCCTCTGAGGAAAAAATGGCTGAGGCGCATGGCCTGTATGTCAACGGGGGCGCAGCCTATGGTTATCTCAAGCAGGATCTCTTTGAGTTGATCCGAGATTATTATGCCGATGCCCGTACCAAAAAGAAGGAGCTGTTGCAGAATCAGGATTATTTACGGGAGGTTTTGCGGAAAGGCGCGGATAAAGCCCGAGCAAAAGCGGCTGAAACCTTGGATATGGTGCGAGACCGGGTTGGATTGCGGTATTAAAATTTACCTAGGAAACAAGCCTCATTTGATGCAGGATGTAGGGGCGAATCTTGTATTCGCCCGTATAGTTTCGCCCGTATAGTGCAAGGATAATTCATAAATCACCCCTACAGCAGCTGCAAAAACGATAACTTCATAATACAATACAAGGGGCAAACCAGTGTGTTCGCCCTTTGATACCGGGCAGACACATAGGTCTTGCCCCTACTTGGTAATCATCTTGCCAACGTCTTTTACCTTATCAATTTTTTCCTGTACAGCTGCGACCTCCCGGACACCGGGAAGATTCTTGGTCATCTCTCCGAGGCCAGCAGTATCTTCAACCTCACCGAGGCCTTTTTTAAAGGAACTAATGGCCTTGCCAAGGCCGGAGCCAATCTCAGGTAATTTCTTTCCACCGAAGAGGAGGAAAGCTATAGCCAAGATGACAACGAGTTCAGGGGTTCCTAGTCCGAACATAACGGTTCACTCTCCTTATCAAAAAACGAGTTCTTCAGCTTTCTTTGCTGTTATCCTTGTCTTCTATGGGTTTCGGGTCATCATCGCTTTTTGTGGCATCTTTAAAATTCCTGATACCTTTTCCGATACCAGAGCCGATTTCAGGCAGTTTCCCTGCGCCAAAAATAATAACGATAATAACCAGGATGATAATCAGTTCAGGCATTCCGAGTCCGAACATACTCTCTCACCTCTTTACAGTTTGTTCCGTAAGTAGTAAAAATGATCCGTACTACACGCAGCAGGACGGTACATCAATGTAGCACCAAGAGGTATTTCCTGTCAATAAACAAGAGCCTGTCACGGTACTTTTCAAGCAATATCACCGAGATTTTTTCTATTTCCTCACCACCTAAACGGTTATCCCCGGATCCCCAATGAAGCATACAGTCACAAAGCATACTGTTACTATAGAGAAAGTTATACCCGGCGGAAAAGGACTGGCCCGGACAGCTGACGGACAGGTTATCATGATCCCCTTTACCCTACCCAACGAGAGCGTGCTGGTCAAAGAAGACACCAAAAAGTCCGGCTACATTGAAGGAGAACTCGACAGGGTGCTTTCCCCTTCAGCCGCTCGGATTGAACCGCCCTGCCCTTTATACGGGGAATGCGGAGGCTGTGACTTGCAACACGGCAGCTATGCTGAACAGCTTAGAATTAAAAGTGGGATTGTTGCTGAATCACTGCACCGTGCCAAAGTACCTATTGAGCATATACAAAAGCATGTGCAATATCATATGCAAGATACGGTGGCCTCGCCGCTCCAATGGGGATACCGTTATCGCCTTCGCCTCAAGATCAACCCTGCTGGACAGCTCGGTTTCTTCAAAAAAAGAAGTAACGATTTCCTCCCTGTCAGCCACTGCCCGGTGGCAGCACAGGGCACCAACTCCGCCTTGGCCGGGTTGAATGAGACAGGGGTTCTCCAGCCGCTAGCTGGCCTCTACCCAGAAGTTGAGCTGCTGGAGTCGCCTGCTGACGAAAAAATCACTCTTATTCTCCGAGGAGACAATCATAAAACCCCACCATCAGCAACACTCCAGGCCCTTACCACAGCCCCTTATATCCATCAAGTGGGATGGGCTTCACGGAAAGGATTCCAATACCTTTCCCCGCAAGCAGATCCGCTGACCCAGCATGTTCGGTTTGGTGAAAAAAGCTGCACCTTGTCTTGGTCTGGAGGTTGTTTTTCTCAGGTCAATCCTGGTCAGAATGAACAGCTGATCCGCTTGGTCTGCGATCTTGCCGGAGCCCTTTCAAGAGATCTGAGCGGCAAAACCGTCCTAGACCTTTACTGCGGCATGGGCAATTTTTCTATCCCTCTTGGGCTCTGCGGCGGAACCGTAACCGGTATTGAAGGCAATCGAGAAAGTATCCATTGGGCAGAAAAGAACGCCGGGCAGGCCGGGATTAAAGCCCATTTTTTTACCGCCGATGTACGGGAAGCCCTGAAACAGCTTACCGATCAAGAGGAACACGCGGACATCATCATCCTTGATCCACCACGAAGCGGGGTCGGAAAAGACATCACCTTGCTCCCGCGCCTTGAGCCGGAAAAAATCATTTACGTCTCTTGCGATCCCGCCACCCTCGCCCGCGACCTGAATCTTCTTTGCACTCACGGTTATATGATTACCCGTGTTATCCCTGTAGATATGTTCCCCCAGACCAGCCATATTGAATCTGTTATTCTGTTGGAACAAAGCTAAGTTAGCTTAAACAGATTGAGCTTCTCCATCGTCTTTCTGCTTGATAAAAATTCTTCCGACAATAATTCCGGCTTCATAAAGGGCAAATAAAGGTAAGGCGAGTAAAACAGTCGCAGTCACTTCACCGGCGGTCAGCAAGAAGGAAAGAACAACGATAGCAATATAAAAATACTTACGTTTTTCCTTGAAGTGCTCATGAGTAACAAGCCCGACGACCGTGGTCATGACCATAAGAAAGGGGATTTCAAAGGAGATGGCAAAGGCGAGCACCATGCGGGCGACAAAGGTCAGGTAAAGACCCAGTTTGGGCATAGGCTCCAAATTTTCCCCGGCATAGCTCATAAAAAAAGACAAGGTTTTCGGAAGAACAATAAAAAAGCCAAACAAAGCTCCCCCTATAAACAGACCGGTCGACCACAGAATAACCCTGCGAGCCACGACCCGCTCCTTGCTCAGCAACCCCGGAGCAATAAACATCCAGATTTGATACAGCAGATAGGGAAAACTCACTATAATCCCTGAGATAAGGGCAAGTTTAATGTACGACACAAAGGCATCGGTCAGCTTGGTGTAGACCAGCTTTTCCAACGTCGGAGCTGCCAAAAACAACGGTTGAGTACAGAATGCCGCAAGATGATCAATAAAAAAATAGGCAAGAGCTGTACTCAGCGCAATAGCTGCAAACGATTTAAGGAGCCTTTCTCGCAACTCTTGATGATGCGGGCGAAAACGCTCTAAGATTGAGGCAGCACTCATGCGACAGAAGAAGGACGTAGTGCAGAGGTATCATCATCGGGGGTATTATCTGGGACACTTTCAGCCATCTCAGACGGTTCAGGATCATTCTCAGCACCACCTTCAGCAACCTCAGCTTGCTGATCAGAAATACTCTCTTCTTGAAGAACAGGCGCTGTTTCCTCTTCCCAGGAACGCGGGGCCAGAGATTCTATTTCAGCTTCGATGGCCTCATCGCCTTCTACGATATCTGAAGCAGGAGCAACCTCCTCTTCTTGCTTCCACTGGTTGGGATTCCTTGTTACATCTTCGAGCAGGTGCGTCTTCATTTGCCCAGCTGTCTTCTGAATATCCTGCTGCACCGAGCTGACAATCTTTGTTTCTTCGTTCAGACTTTCTTTCACCTGGTTCATTGTATTCTTGAGTTCGTTAACACCCTTTGCCAGCGAACGAGCCAACTCCGGGAGCTTGTCCGGTCCGACCACAATCAATGCTACAGCCAGAATCACGATCATTTCTGGCAAACCTATTCCAAACATATTATTTCCACGGTGCTTTTATGAGTATTTTTGTGTATAATTATCTAGCTATATTTTTTTGATACCGGTACTGTCTTCAGTATACGTACTATATATTACACTTAACTTACTGACAGTCAAGGGTAAACCTGCACAAAAAGGCTTAGCGTAGTCCTTTAAAATAGCACCTTTTTTCTTGACGCTTTTTCCCCATTATAGTTTATTTAAGATAATAGGATATGAAATTTTGAAAATATACCCACTGCAAAATCTAAACAAAGAAGGATGTGGCAACCACATGTTGAAGCCCTTAAAAAAAATCTCAATCGTATCCGTTACTCTTCTATCCTGCATGCTTCTTAGCACGTTAGCAGCTGGACAAGACAAAGCAGGATGGTTGAATGATAAAGTGACTCTCCGCTTTCAAGATGAGCAAATGAGTTCTGTACTTGGAAACCTCTCTGAACAGACCGGCATAGCGATACTCTACGATGAAAAGCTGGCGGATCAAAAGGTCACAGGGCATTATAAGGCTATAAAATTTGCAGAAGCAATTAACAGGTTGTTCAGCGAAAACAATAAAAGTATTCAGGTTTTAAAAAACGAAAAAAAAATAATTGTTAAGACCTTTGGTGCGAAGCAGTTTATCTTGGCTTCATCAACTGAAAGAGCACCGTCAGATCAGCTTTCTGACGACTCTGAAAAAATGACGTTGGCTGAGCTTGAAAAAATGCATAGGCAGCAGTATAAAGAGTATAAAGAACGTATTTCGAATGAGAATGAGGTGCTTGAGGGCGGCATGACGCGGGGTGAAGTTAAGGC
>JBATKL010000014.1:0-11743 GCA_049669385.1 Candidatus Electrothrix sp.
GGAATATGGCGGTGAGTGCCGCCGACCTTATAGGCACGGAAGCCGTCCGTGACTTCGCAGAACAAGGTTCCTACCGCAGCGGAACGACCAGCCCCGGAGGTGCCGGACTTGGAGTCGATGATCAGTCCGGCCGGATCAATCAGGCCCTCGCGCAGCAGGGGTGCCAGCCCCAGGATGATGGAGGTGGGATAGCAGCCCGGATTGGCGGTCAGCCGGGCATCCTTGACCTGCTTACGGTAGAGTTCCGGCAGACCATACACGGCCTCACTGAGCAGCTCGGCACTGGAATGGGGCTGGTACCACTCCTCGTAGACCGCTGCATCCCGAATACGAAAGTCAGCACTGAGATCGACCACCTTTTTGCCCGCTTTAAGCAGGACAGGCACCAGATCCATTGCCGTCTTATGGGGCACTGCGGCAAAGAAAAAGTCAGCCCGGTCGACCAGTTCTTCCGGTCCTAGATTCTCACAGACCAAATCGACCCGTTTACGCAAATTGGGGAAGACGTCCGAAAGCGGTTTACCTGCATATTGGCGGGAAGTGGCAACGGTCAAATCCACCTCCGGGTGGGTGGAAAGGATGCGGGCCAGTTCAACACCGGTATAGCCGGAGGCCCCTATGATTCCTACTTTCAGCATAGCGTATCCTTACTAAGTAGATTGACATAAAAAAAGGGAATAACGAATCGCTTCGTCATTCCCTTTAAAAAACAATATGAACTGCGCTGAAAAACAGCCTGTTCCGTCTCCTTAACGCTTGGAGAACTGGAAGCGGGCACGAGCACCGCGCTGACCGTATTTTTTCCGCTCTTTGATGCGGGAGTCACGGGTCAGCAGACCTGCTTTTTTCAGAGAATCACGAAATTCTGGATTCACTTCTTGAAGAGCTTTGGAAATGCCATGAACTAAAGCATCAACCTGAGCAGACTTACCGCCGCCTTTCACTGTAGCTCTTACATCAAATGTTTCAGCAGTTTCCGTAACCGAAAACGGCTTATCAACTTTTTGCTCAAAGAAGATATTACCGAAATAGTTGTCTGTTGTCAGCTGATTGACAATGATATTGCCGCTGCCGGGAGTAATCCAGACCCGAGCTATAGCACTCTTTCGTTTTCCGGTTGCGTATGTCTGTTCCTGCGCCATGTTAAGCTCCGTTAGATATCGAGAAGTTCAGGCTGCTGGGCCGCATGAGGATGTTCAGCGCCTGCATACACTTTTAATTTTTTCAGCTGGGCCCGACCGAGTTTATTCTTGGGCAGCATGCCTTTAACCGCCATAACGATCAGATCTTCCGGAGATTTTTCACGAACCTCTTTTGCTGTCCGATCTTTAATCCCGCCCATAAAACCGGTGTGGCGATAATAAATCTTATCATCCCACTTGGTCCCGGTCAGATGAACACGGTCTGCATTGACAACAACGATAAAATCACCGTTATCCTGAAAATTACAAAAGGTCGGTTTATGTTTGCCGCGTAGACGACGGGCAATTTCTGTCGCGATACGGCCAAGAACCTTACCGTCGGCATCAACGACACACCATTTGCGATCAATTTCATCTACCGGCGTATAATACGTTTTCATGCATGCGCCCCAATGAGTAATAAAAAAAAGGTTCGAACGATGTTCGAACCTTGAGTTGTTTAAATGGAGCGGGAAACGAGATTCGAACTCGCGACGTCAACCTTGGCAAGGTTGCACTCTACCACTGAGTTATTCCCGCTCATTAAGCTGTGAAACGAGCAGATATTTACCACAGGACCGGCAACCGTGTCAATTAAAAAATCACATCGAACATCTTTTTTCTGAAAGACCAACCTGCATAATCTTACGAACAACAAAAAACAACTCGTTGAGGTTCCCTGAAAAAGCGCTCCTGACGAAGAGTTCCCTGTTATTTTCCCTTCTCCTTTTCCTTCTCATGCCGTAATATGATAACAAGCTTAGATTATTTTAGTTATTAGTGAGGAATCCTGCATGAAAAAAAAAATTCTGGTAGCTGTAGACGGATCAGTATATAGCTCAAACAGTTTAGATTACCTAATACGCCTGTTTCGACAGGATCAAAATTTCAGCATTGATTTACTTGCTGCGGTCTCAACCTGCTGCGGCGATCAAAGCTGGATGTCGGACCTTGATACCCAACGGACGGAGAGCACTGCTGTGCTCCAACGCAAGGCCAAGGCAAAAAAATACCTGAAGGATGCCAAAGCCCGCCTTGTACGCAACGGCTTTCCTGAGGAAAAGATAACCTCCTTTATCCACGGATCAGATGAAGGAATTACCAATTCTATTTATCATTTTGCCAAAGAAAACATGTATGACGGCCTCCTTGTTGGCAGAAGAGGAGTAGGAAGAGTCGGCGAAATGCTGCTAGGGAGCGTCTCTGCTGACCTAGTGAGGAAATGCCATGAGATTCCTCTTTGGATTATTGACGGCAACGTCACCTCTACCCGCTTTCTCCTTGCCGTTCATACGTGTACCCACTCGCTTATGGCAGCAGATCATTTGGCCTTTATCCTGCAAGCGAACCCAAAGGCTGAAATCTATATCTACCATTCCCTTGCCGCGTTCGGTTCAACACCACCGACTGAGACAGAAGAGTTTCACAGTCACTGGGGATCTAAATGGTGCGATAAAAACCTTGATGTAAAAACATGTCTGTATAAAGCTCATAGCCAGATACTGATCGAAAACGGCATCCCCAAGGAACGCATTACACAGCTTCCTCCACGCCGGGGCATCCACCCAAGCCATGATCTGCTCCGTCAGGCAAAGAGACATAATTGCGGGACCATTGTTATCGGGCGCAGACCTCGGGTGGATAAAGGGCTTCTCGGTGGGGTTTCTGACCGAACAACCAAGAACGCCCAGAATATGTCTGTTTGGCTGGTTGGCTGATAGGTTAAGAGAAAGGATGCAAGGAAAAGGATATTATGGAACCTGTAGAGTTAAAAAAGAATGCATGGTGGATAGCCAACCGTTCAGACTCCCTGTTGGAAGTAAATATCTACCTGCTTTGTTATCCCCATGCAAAGGGGCAGGCCAATATCATTATTGATCCCGGCCCCACTGAATTACTGACCGTGCTGCAAAAGGCGGTGAGCCCGATTATAGGAGGTCTGGAGAATGTTCACGGCGTCCTTATCAATCATCAGGATCCAGATGTTGCGCCGAATGCAGCCTTTTTGCAAAAGCTGAATCCGCAATGCCTAGTAGTCGCCTCGGAAGATACTTGGCGCCTGATTCATTTTCTCGGCCTGAAGGCCTCCCGCTTCAAGGCAGTGGAGACATACAAAAATAATCGTGCGACGATGCCGGGCGGAAACAGGTTGATCTTTGTCCCATCGCCCTTTTGCCATTTTCGCGGGGCCATCATGTACTATGATGTGGCCAGCAGAATTCTCTTTTCCGGGGACCTCTTCGGTGGACTGTCCTATACTCACAATCTGTATGCAGATGAAAGCTCCTGGGAAGGTATTAAGACCTTTCATCAACTCTACATGCCGTCCCGCGATGCTCTGAAATTAGCAGTTTCAAGAATAAGGAACCTTGATCCTCCTCCAGAAATGATAGCCCCTCAGCACGGTTCTCTTATTCGGGGAGATCTTCTTCGCGATTTTATTGATCGGATGTATAATTTGGATGTAGGATTAGACCTGCTCATGGCAGGCGAGAAGGAAGAAAATTATCTTGGCGCGATGAATGAAATTCTGATTGAATTGGAAAAAGAGGATTCCTCCGAATCTATTGCCAGAGGTATTGCTGCGCTCAACAAAGATCAATCGTTTACAAATATTCTGACTGTGGAAAAAAACAGAGTAACCTCGTTCAAGGTTGATCCACCTGTTGCTATTAAGACGCTCTTGGCCCATCTTCGTGAAGATGGGGGAGCTGAGCTGGAAAGTCTGGTCAACCTTGTTGCCCTGAAGACCTTGATCGGACGCAATATACCGATCGGCGACATCCTGCCGCAGGCCGGAGGAGATCAGGATCTGCCGGACTATTTCGAATAATAGAGACTCATGAGCCGCAAAAACATTCTGATTGTTGACCGGGACAAAGACTTTCTGCTGGAATTGCGGGAGGCTTTTATTCCCTTTAAAACCGTCTACCAACTCGCCTTTGTCTCCAACCTTGCCAAAGCTCAAGAGATCCTGCGTAAATTTACTGTCCATATGGTTATTGCCAATGTCCAGCTCTCTGGAGAAAGCGGACTGGAACTGCTGCTCTCAGTCCGTCGCTGGCATGCGGAAACCCACATCGTCCTATACAGCAATGAATTGACAGAAGAAATGAAAAGATCCGCCTATCATAGCGGGGTCTCTGCCATTATCCATTATCCTTTTAAGTTCGAAGAGTTGCTCAAGGTGCTGGCGAATATTTTTGCCAAAGAGTCCGGTAGCACCACAACCCTGGACACGATCCCCTTGGCAGACCTCCTCCAACTGATAGGAATGGGAAACCACTCAACAGATATCGTTGTTATCAACACAAAAAGCGAGAGGGGAATTATTCGAATCCGCAAAGGAAATCTCCTGGAAGCTGAAGCTGCTGGGCAGCAGGGAGTCAATGCTGTGACTGAAATGCTTTCCTGGGAATCACCGACAATAAAGACCTGCAAGGGTATGCATGGAATTTCATCGACTATTGATCCGGTTCCCTTGCATGATGCCCTTATTCAAGCCGCAACAAGGTTGGACGAGAAATCATAACATTCTTCCTGCCCTTCATTATCCTTCTTACATTATTACAGTTATATCGAAAAAACAGCCGG
The DNA here is from genome assembly GCA_049669385.1 of Candidatus Electrothrix sp. Taxonomy (GTDB): domain Bacteria; phylum Desulfobacterota; class Desulfobulbia; order Desulfobulbales; family Desulfobulbaceae; genus Electrothrix. The sequence continues at coordinate 4,776 of JBATKL010000014.1, forward strand.
AAATATTAACAAGGGATGAAAGGAGAAAGAGGGAGAAGGAGTGGGAGCTCGGTCGTTGTTGCCTCAAAAGGCCTCATTAGCGACGGGCTCCCCTTGCGTTTTTTCTTGCAGTATCCTGTTATTTTTTAGTAGGAAGCGCCGTTGATGCAGTTTGTTCTTTCTGCACGGCCTTCTGCGCTGTTTCTTTTTCTTTGTTTACAGTGGTGGCTACTGCGGCCACAGCCGGAGAATCCTCTCCGACAGTGATCTCGTCTTTAAGCCGTGCAACACTTTTTGCACCAATTCCATAAACGTTTTGCAGCTCTTCAACCTTTTGAAACAGGCCTTTTTCCTGCCGATACTTGATAATCGATTCAGCTTTGACCTGCCCTATACCGGGCAAAGAGGTCAACTCTTCCAAGCTTGCTGTATTAATATTGATAACAGCAGCTGCCGAAGTCGTCAGGAAAAAAACAAAGAACAGGGTAAGGTAGAATGATCTCATAATGCCTTCCTTCTTGATTTTTAATCTGCTGCCTGCTCGCACAGGCATTGTCTTTCACACTATCTATCTCACTCCAGAGTAATTGTACTATATGCTCGACCGTCCTTGAAAGTCAACAAGGAAAAACATGACCTTACGAGACGTTAGGGCGGGATCTTAAAAATATTATTGCGGCGCAACAAAATTTCTTTTTTACAATTTCAGCTTTTTTTTATAAAAGATACCTTGTACAGTTTACTGGTTTGTACCAGCTGCATCTTGCGCAAGCTTTGGCACACCTTCTGACGCATGTAATATTCATACATCCTATACATTCCCCCCCATCATCCATGAAAGACAACTTTTCTCATACTATTTCCTACTCCGAAAGCCTGATCGTTCATTCCTGTCGGGCCAAGCAGTTGCGGTCCGAGGCTGTCCATCTGCTATCAACGGATCTCAACAGGCGGCAGCTTCGTGACCTTGAATCTCTCTTGAATCGGGCTTTTTACCCGCTGTCCGGCTTTCTAGGACGGGATGATTACGAAAGCGTACTCAAAGAAATGCGCCTGAGTGATGGTTCTGTCTGGCCCGTTCCTATCTGCCTTGATGTGAACGAAGAGTTCGCCGCTTCCCTGCAACCAGGACAGTGCATAGGACTCAACGATCAGGAAGGCTTTCTCCTGGCAATTCTCACTATCAGCGACATATGGAAGGCTGACAAAAAAGCAGAAGCAAAAGCCGTCTATGGTACAGAGGACCCTGAACAGCATCCCGGTGTCCAAGCCCTGTTGACTGAAATCAAAGACTGGTATATAGGCGGTACGGTGGAAGGCGTGACCCTGCCCATCCATTATGATTTTTGCGACCTTCGCCTCACTCCGGCAGAGACCAACCGCCGTTTTCTCCAATATGGCTGGCGAAGAGTGGTTGGTTTTCATACCAGAGAATACCTGCACTGCGCCCATCGGGAGATGGTACTGGCAGCAGCTCGTGAAACCGGAAGTTCTCTTTTCCTCCACCCGGTCGTTGGCCTGGATCATCCTGGCAATATGGAGCATTACACCCATGTGCATTGTTATCAGGAATTTGTCCAACATTTCCCCCGCAATATGATCCAGCTCGGGATTATTCCGCTGGCGGAGCGATACGCTGGCCCCAGAGAGGCGATCTGGAACGCCCTGATCCGCAAAAATTACGGCTGCACTCATTTTATCGTGGCAGCAGACCACGGCGACCCCTTTGCTGGCACCAATACCAACCTATTCTATCCCCAAGGCGAAGCCCAACAACTTGTTGCCTCACTGGCGGAAGAGACCGGTATTGAAATGGTTCCAGAACAAGCTATGGGCTACGCCGAGGAACAAGGAAAATACGTCTACCTTGCCGACATACCTGACGAGAAGGTCAGGCATATTAACTCCAAAGAGTTAAAACGACGCCTAGAACAAGGAGAGAACGTCCCTGAATGGTTTTCCTTTCCCAACGTTGTCGCCGAACTGCGCCGTTCTTTTCCGCCGCGTTCCAAGCAGGGCCTCACTGTTTTCCTCACCGGCCTGTCCGGATCCGGAAAATCAACCATTGCCAAGGTCCTGATGGTGCGCTTTATGGAGATGCGCGACCGCCCGGTCACCCTGCTGGACGGAGATATTGTCCGCAAAAATCTTTCCTCGGAGCTGACGTTTTCCAAGGAACACCGCGATCTCAATGTCATCCGAATTGGCTTTGTGGCCAGTGAAATCACCAAGAACGGCGGCATTGCTCTCTGCGCCCCCATTGCGCCCTATGAGGAATCGCGCCAGGAAAATCGACGCCTGATCAGTCGGTACGGCGGCTATATCGAGGTCCACATAGCAACCCCTTTAGAGGTCTGTGAACAACGTGATCGTAAGGGATTGTATGCAAAAGCTCGAGCCGGGCTGGTCAAAGGGGTGACAGGAATTTCAGACCCCTATATTCCTCCAACCAAGCCGGAAATCGTTATTGATACCTCAAAGATGACTCCGGCAGAAGCGGTGCAGGAAATCTTCCTTTATCTTGAAGAACAGGGGTATATTCGCTAAGCCAGCCCCGCTGGACATAAGCAGGCTTCAATAATCATCTGGAGCCTGTTCCATGCATCCGCAAATTCACCTGCTGCTTCCTTTCCTCCGAACGCCACTCTCCACATCTTACCAAAACGAATGATTTTCCGTATGGACGACCAGGCTGTTCAGCTGATAAAGGAAACGTCAACGTGGTGTCGATTGGCAAATGAAAATCTCTGACGCCCGGTGCAAATTAAAATCCGTTTACCCTAAAATTGAGCACTGACAGAGCACTAGTCTCTTACGACCAACTCTTTGTCGGGACAACAGGACGATAATCCAGAACACGGATTCTCCTGTCTTGGTCCCCAATCGTCAGCACGCCTCGTATTTCAATTTTTTTCCGAAGCACCGCATTAAAATCATCACCGAAATCCCCAGGATTAATGAGATATTTACCCTCGTCATCGGTCAACAGAGCCAAATCGGCAATGTTGCCGTCAGATTCCCACTGATCGGCAACAAGCACTCCGGCCACAGTAATATTCCACATACTTTCCTCTGCTGAAGAAAGCTGCCGAGCGTAACCCTCCCGGTTAATATTCGTCCTCTTCAAAATGGAATTCTTCATCATGATCAAAGGATTCCAATACAATAGGATTAACCCTCAATAACTGAAATTCTTTTTCACAATCCTCACAGTAAACCTCATCGCCAGGCTCATGGTCATAATAGATTTTGACCCTTCCACCACAAGCGGGACATCTCTTGATTTTCATAATGCCTCCTGAGCAAATAAAATAAATTCCTAACTCTTTAATAGCAAACACCGTGCCAATAGATAACATATTGTTATCAGGATATTTATTTCTAACAAATTAGCAGTAACAGGAACTCCAGGTTCCTACACACCGCCAGTCTGCCCGGCCCGCACATGTAAAAAAATGAAAAAATTCATATTAATGCTTGCATATCAGGCGACAGCAAGATATTGGGAACCTTCAGTTCCTAGTATCAAAAAAAAAGAACTTGAAGTTCATATTTTCATGGTGAGTCATGCGTAATTTTTTACTTGTCAGTCGGGCCCCTGAAGTCTTAGCGACGTTTGATAAAAGCTGCACAGAAGGGGCAGCTATCTTCTCATGCTCCTCTTTGCTTGAAGCGTTGAGCATTCTCAACAGCCATCGCTGTGAGTTTCTCTTTATTGATATGGAAATCCTCCGACACACCGCCTTAGCCAACGCAAGCGGCTATAAAGCGGTATTGCAACCATTCTGGCTCCGGTATCCGAATCTTGACATCGTAGTAATGACCTCTCAGGAGATGCTGAGGGAGGCTGTTTCCACGGTAAAACAGGGGGCCAGTGATTATATTATGTATCCTGTCATTGCCGATGAAATCCGCCTGATCATCAATAATCTGAAAGATTCTCAGCAGGTTCAGTCCGAACTTGACTATCTCCGTGATCAGTTCTGGGATCGGGACTCAGTCCCCTTTGTCCACACTGAATGCCCAGCCATGAACAAAGTGTTTGAAGATGTCCGTGCTGTGGCCCCCACCAAGAGCACAGTGCTTCTCACGGGCGAAACCGGAACAGGCAAGGGTGTACTGGCCGGTCTTATCCATAAACACAGTAATAGACGGGATGAACCCTTTATCAGCGTCCATTGCGGGGCGATACCCGATACCCTGCTGGAGAGTGAACTTTTTGGCCATGAGAAAGGGGCTTTTACCGGGGCAGTAAAGAAGAAACAGGGTCGATTCGAGGTAGCTGATAACGGCACTATTTTTCTTGATGAAATCGGAACAATAACACCCTCAGCCCAGATAAAATTGCTCCAGGTTCTTCAAGAAGGTTTGTTTCAACGCGTCGGCAGTGAACAGGACGCCAGAGTAAATGTCCGAGTGATTGCGGCAACCAATGAGGATCTTAAACAACTCTGTGAAGAAAAAAAATTCCGCCAGGATCTCTATTATCGTCTGAATGTCTTTCCCATTGAACTGCCTCCTCTTCGAGATCGGAAAGAGGATATTCCCGGCTTGACCGAGGGCTTTATCCGACGATTCAACCGGCTGTATGCAAAAGAAATTGTTGATATCCATCCCCAGGTTATCGATGCCTTTCTTAAGTATTCCTGGCCGGGAAATATTCGTGAACTAGAGAATATTATTGAGCGATCCTGCATCATCGAACGTTCTTCGATTTTATTGCCGGACAGTTTTCCGGCAGAACTCTTTGTGTACGATGACACCCTGACACGAATCCAGATGGACACCATGCTTCCTTTAGCGGAAGTGCGAAGGCGAGGAATCGAAGAGATTGAGCGTTGTTACCTCAAGGAAGTGTTAAGCAGTAATAAGGGAAAAATCAACCGGAGTGCAGAGGCTGCCGGAGTCAGCACCCGGCAGCTGCACAAGTTAATGAGGAAGTATAGTTTTAAAAGGGAGGAGTTTAAAAGGTAGCAACGATCTGCTTGTTACCGCTGTTTCCCTTTCCTCCTTTTCGGCGACATCAAAGATTATGGATATATTGTCAAAGACATATTATAAAGGTGTTGGAGCTGATTGGCAAGTAGGGGCAAGGTCCCTGTGCCTGCCCAAGTAAGGGCACGACGTGTCGTGCCCCAACGAAAATCATTAACAAAACAACCCATGCACGAACTCTCTGTCACCCAAGGCATCCTTGATATCGTCCTACAACACGCCAAGAACAGAAAGGTCCAGCAGGTCAATCTGGTGATCGGGCAATTCTCCTCCATTGTCGATGATTCGGTACAGTTTTATTGGGAGATCATTGCCGAGAACACCTTAGCAGCAGAAGCACAGCTCCATTTTGAGCGCATTCCCGGCGAGATGACCTGTACTGCCTGCAACCATGTCTTTCATCCTGGCAACGAGACCTTTACCTGCCCTTCCTGTGAAAGCACGGCTGTGCGGGTCAGCCGGGGCCGGGAATTTCAGGTGGACAGTATTGACATTGAATAACTTATATAAATGATGTTTCGGCCCAACGGGCGGAGATGGCAGCTTATCGGAGAAATAATATGTGCGATGGTCATACTCATACTCACAGCCATACTACTCAGAGCAGTACGACAACACGGGTTTCAGTGGTGGAAAATATCCTGTCTGCAAATGATAGGATAGCCCAGCGCAACCACAGCCTGCTGCATCAAAAAAAAGTGTACGGGATCAATATCATGGCCTCCCCCGGTGCAGGCAAGACCAGTACCCTGCTCAAAACTCTGGAGACCCTCAAGGGACGACTGCGGCTCGGGGTGATTGAGGGCGATCCGGCGGGCTCCATTGATACGGACAGGGCCATTGCGGCAGGCATGCCAGCGGTCCAAGTCAATACCGGTGGGGAATGCCATCTGGACGCGGTGATGATGGAGGATGCTCTCAGCCAGCTCCCTCTCGACGACCTCGACCTAGTGGTGGTGGAAAACGTGGGCAATCTGATTTGCCCGGCCAATTTTCAGCTCGGCACCCATCTCAACGTGGTGATTGCCTCCATCCCGGAGGGTGATGATAAGCCCTATAAATACCCTGGCATGTACATGGGCATGCAGGCCCTGATCATCAACAAAATTGACCTCCTGCCCTATGTGCCTTTTGATATGGATTATTTCCGCCTAGGCGTTGAAATCCTTAATCCCGGCATTGCCACCTTCCCGCTTTCCTGCCAGACCGGCGAAGGCATGGACGCTTGGGCTGACTGGCTGTTTAGCCAGGTCAACACGGCCATCACCCCGTAGTAACCGAAATAATGTTTATTCGGGTACAGGGTCTGGTGCAGGGGGTTGGTTTTCGCCCCTTTGTCTCCAGGTTAGCAACAGAGATGGGGCTCAGCGGCTGGGTGCGCAATACCTCTGCTAAGGTAGAAATTCTCCTCCAGGGGCAAACCTCAATTATAGAGAATTTTCTGACCCGCCTCACCAAGGAAGCCCCGCCCTTGGCTCGTATTGATGCCATCAGCAGCGAGTTAGACGTCTCTGAAGGACAAGATACGGATCTGTACGCGAACCAGTACACAAATTTCACCATCCTGCCCTCTGCGGATCAGCCCGGCAAATGCCAGCCCATAACACCCGTTCCCCCAGATGCATCCCTCTGCTCAGACTGTGCGCAGGAGCTACTTACCCCCTCTGACAGACGCTATCTCTACCCCTTTATCAGCTGCACCAATTGCGGGCCGCGCTTTACCATCATCCAAGACTTGCCGGTTGATCGCCAAAATACGGTCATGCAGAACTTCCCCCTCTGCCCTGCCTGCCAGACGGAATACGATAATCCGCTGGATCGTCGTTTTCATGCCCAGGCTTCTGCCTGCCCGGTCTGCGGGCCGTGCCTTGCCCTGCATGCCCCTTGTATTACGGAATCGTCGTTTCCCCAGGATCCCGTAGGGGCACGGCATGCCGTGCCCCTACACATCATCGGGCAGACACACAGATCTGCCCCTACAGATCTGAATGCCC
>JBATKL010000015.1:0-2654 GCA_049669385.1 Candidatus Electrothrix sp.
GGTTGATGAAGGATCTGTACCTCCGGCAAAGGCAGTACGGTCACAGCGATCTTCTTCTCAACCGCATTCTTGACTGTATGACAAGCTGACTCGCCATCCCCATCCCCATCCTCATTGTTGCTTCTGCTTTGCAAGCGGACTGTATAGTTTCCCGGCTGACTGTAGATATGGCGAAAGACAGAGCCTTCAACAGTTGCCCCGTCTCCGCTCTCCCATCTCAGGAGCGTCTGAACACTGGTATTATTATTCAGCAGTAAGGGGGTGATGTTCATTTCCTCATTGGCAAGGACGGTCAGTTGCTCCGGCACAACAAGTTCCGGCAAGCTGAGTACCTGCACAATCTGCGACGGGCCCGGATGTCCGTCCACTACAGTATGGATTTCCCGTACACCTGCCTGAGGAAACGTCACTTCCACCTCTTTCCCCGATCCATTACCCTGCCCTTTCAGCCCATTGCCAAAATCCCAATGTACCTGCCCTTCAGCCTGGGGAGTCAGCGTGTAACGAACAGCCTGATTGACACAGACCTGCTTCGGCCCTTGTACCTGCACGAGCGGCTGATCAACAACAAAAACAGGCAGCTCAACCTGAGCCGTGCTACAAGTAAGACCGGCATCATCCTCCACCGTCAAGCGAACAAGATACTGGCCTGGCTCCTTGAAGCTATGCTCGACAAACCAGCCGTCCCCCTGCTCTCCATCGCCGAAATCCCAATGCAGTTTTTTAATCACGCCGTCAGCATCCACGCTCTTAGCAGCAGAAAAACGCAACAGCGTATTGGGCAACACAGCCTGTGGTGCTTCAAAGTTCATGGCCTGTCCAGCTGCGCTCCAACGGATGCGGGGCACAGGCGGTTGATTGATCTTGATTTCCCTGCTGCTCTCCGAGCTGTTGCACACCGCATTCTCCGGCATATCGGCCTTAAGGCGCACAGTATAGCGCCCTGCCCTGCCATAGCTATGCGCTACCGTAATCCCGCTGCCAGTGCTGCTCGTCGCGCCGTCACCGAAATCCCAGCTGTATCGAGCAGAGGCACCGTTTACCGCTGCTGATTCCAAGGCATCAAAGGCTACCGCCTCGCTGATGCAGCCGTTGCCCTCCCTGAGACCTGCCCTGAAATCCGCCCGTGGCGCGGCAAGAACCTGCACCTTGCGCTCATCCTCAGCCTGATTATCACAGCGGCTTAATTCAGGGGTTTTAATGGTCAGTCGAGCCGAATACAGGCCCGGCTCTTTATAGATATGGTTGGTTTTTGCTACCACATCCGAGCTGCCGTCGCCGAAATCCCAGGTAGAGCTGATAATGGGCCGCTCGCCGCCGCTGGAGGCGGTGCCGTCAAAGGCCACCGGTGCATTGCTGCACACCTCAATGTCCTCTCCGGCTCTGGCTACGGGTGCGGCAATGAGCTGGATATTCTTCCGGGCCTGGCCTGTATTGCATTTCAGACCGGAATCATCAAACACGGTCAGATTGATGGGATAATCGCCTGCCTTCTCGTAAACTCGAATAGGATTTACATCTTCCACCATTTGTTCATCGTCATCGCCGCCACCGAGGTCCCAAAGATAACGCAACGGGCCACCCTCTGGATCACTGGAGGATGAGCCATCAAAGAGCACATACTCACCTACGCAGAACTGCTCGCCGTCAGTACGGATCACCGCCTGTGGCGGGCCATTAATCTGCACGGCAATCTGCTTGGCATCGCTACTGTTACCCAGGCCGGTATTGTCATCCACCCGCAAACGAACCGGATACAGGCCGGGAGCAGCAAACTGGTGGCTGACCGTCACACCTCGGCCCGTGCTCTTGTCCCCAAAATCCCAGTGATAGGCCAGCGGGTCCTGATCAGGGTCAATACTGGCCGATCCATCAAAGAGGACAAACTGCTCGCAGGTATGAATATCCTTGCCCGGTTCCGCCTTGGGCGGAAAATTGACCGCCACAGTCTGTCGGACTATAGCTGTGTCATTGGCTGTATCATTGGCTGCACCGCTGTCGTCCTGCACCGTGAGCACAGCCTGATAGCGGCCCGGCTCAGCATAGACATGTTTCAGCTGCCTGCCTTGACCCCTGCTGTTGTCGCCGAAATCCCAGGTATAGGCAATGATACTGCCGTCCGCATCAGCCGAGCCCGAGGCATCAAGCAGAACTTCCTTGCCCGGCTCGATCCGAGGCAAAGTCTGCATTCGGGCAATGGGCGGACTATTGACGGTTACGGTCAGAGAATCGCTGTGCTTTGCGCCGTCATTATCAACAACAGTCAGGCCGACCTGATACTGTCCAGGCTGCTCAAAACGATGAGAGAACTTCTCGGCCTTATATTGCTTGTACTTCTGGTTCTGCACCTGCCAGCTAAAGGAAGTAATTGAGCCGTCTTGATCCAGAGAACGGCTGCCGTCAAAATGCACTGTACCGCCCGGAGCAATGATCTGATCAGACCCGGCATCAGCAACCGGCGGTGCATTGACTCTGATGTCCTTCTGCGTTGCCTGCACAGCACTTGCACAGCCTGAAGCGTCTGTTACCCACAGCTGGACCGTATACATGCCCGGCAGAGGATAAACATGTTCGACCGTCCTGCCCTCACCCGTGCTCCCATCACCGAAATCCCATGTATACGAAATAATGGCATCGTCCGCATCGCTGGACGC
>JBATKL010000016.1:0-4422 GCA_049669385.1 Candidatus Electrothrix sp.
CTGATTGCTGCCGGACAGGTACAGGTGGATAATACTTCGTGGAGATTGGTAGAATTTAATAGAAAATTCCCAGTCCCAGACGAAGAATACCAAAAGCAAACGAATGCTGATGTGGAGCGATTAACTGTAATTCGAGGCTTACGATCCCATGCTAAAGAGCTTGCCAAATATTTCGGCAAACTTAACTCGTTGACAACCACCGATGCCACGGAACGAACAAGTACGTCAATTGATGGTGTTGTAAATAATTTGACCGTACTATCCACAACGTTACGCGCTTCCACTCCAGAAGCATTCTCCTCTCTCCCCCCTCTTGCAGAAATAGTGGTGGATAGAAGAATTAGAAAGATATTAAGAGAGGAGTTGGAAAAGAGAAAGGATACTATTCGTGAAGAACTGCGAGTCCAAGAGGTGATATTGAATGTCTTGAAGAAAGATATTGCTCATGTGTTAGCCCTATCAAAAAATATCAGAGAGAGAACACTTATCCTTGAGCCTCTTCAGACCGGCTCGCCATTGGCAAAACCAGAAGAGTGGGTCGAAAAGCGACGTAAAGTGATGTACCTGCAAGAACAGGTGGAAGAACTGTCTGCCGCACAGAATATTGCTTGTAATATGACCGACACCTTCAACTCTCTTCTGTCCGGCAACATGGATTCTCTAACCAGAATTAACATGCTGCTTGATGATATTGAAGATCTTTCAACAATTGCTGATGCAATCAAATCATAGGAGGACAAAACATGAGCAAACCATTAACACGTGAGGAACTCCAGAGCACCCTTCAAGATATTTACACAGCAGAAAACAGACTTTCATTAGCAGAGGTCATAAACAAGGTTCCTGCTGAAGAAGAACGTGCATTTTACTTGGATCGCCTTGAATTAGGTAGAATGAGAAGTGATCTTGGAACAGCTCTCTTGAGCCTCTCAGAAAAGGAATTGTCAGCCATACTTCCATCATTGCAGAATGGCGTTCAAGAACTGCAACAAGCATTAAATGAGCTGGATAATTTCATAAATGTGATGGACACATTAGGCAGGTTAATAGGTGTTATGACCAGAGTCGTTTCACTAGCAGCAGCCCCAGAAGTTCCTCTTTTCCGTTCCGCCGTCGCAGGTGTTGAGGAAAGATCAGCCCTCAGGTCACCCCAAAAAGCACTTCGTGGAGTGGATGTTTCATTTGAGCATTTTACGGGGGCGTTCTCCCCGGAGAGTGGTGTAGTTGACAGCCCACCCGAAAACAAACCGGTTGCGCCGGTTGCGGTCGAAGAAGTCCTGCACGGCATTGAGCTGACACCGGAAAGCCTTGTTATAACTGTTGCCACAGGAGGCTGCACAAAAAAGAGCGATTTTCATATTGAAGTAAAGACAAGATATACATACTCGTCGCCCTATCTGGTTACCGTATACAGAATTAAATCAGATAATTGCAGAGGGAACTTCGAACCTATACGAATCTCCTTCTCACAAAAGGAGCTGGGACTGGAAGGGCCGGTTGAGTTACATGTCCTCAACAGGATAGGTAATACCTCGCAGCATAGGCTCCTGCCGTAAGGCTGACCGCTTAGTCGCACACGGCGTAATCACTGAATCCCTCCGGTAAAAAGCAGTAACATTGCAGGAGGGGTATACATGACAGCAGTGAACAATCTTTAAATCTTTAACAGAACGGAGGAATCCCAATGAAGACGCAAGAAATAAATAAGAACGAACCAAGGTTTACAGGAGAAGTGGTTGACCTTGATGGCACTGGCCTTACCTATAATTTCAGTGAAGACGGACTGGCGGCAACGCTTGTCTTCAGCAAGCTACAGATTGACGTGGGCGACAATCCCGGAGTGTTTGTGGCCACCCGCACGGCCTCTCTTTCAATTCCGGTTGTGCATAATGACCGAAATGTCTGGATCACACAGGGCATCAGCGGTTTTGTCAGGGTGGACGGTCCGGCTCGAGCGGTTCTGCTTATCCAAGCCGCCGGTGAGACCACTCTGGTCGATCTTGAGGAAGCGAAAGATGATGGGCAGGAACAGGAAAACGCGTATTCTTTTATTGAGACCATTGAGGGTGAACTCCGGGCCGGAGCTGCGTACCATGTTACGTTCTTTCTGCTGGTCGAGCGTGATGTTGATCACGGAGACACAGGTGGTTTGCTGACTATCGACTCCCTGGATCTTGAGATCAAAGATCCTGTTGAACAAGGATAAGACAGGTATTCCTCGGAGCATCTCCGTAAGTCCATCGGGCGATATTTTCTGATTCTCTCGCCCGATACTCTCCTTTATTCTCGCCGCTCCTTACGATCTGCGGCCTGATTGAAACAGCACCATAAAGGACAAAGACCTTATTCCACCTTACTCCGCAGACAGGCGAGATCTTCCTCGTTCAACACCCCGTCCTCATTACAGTCCGCGCATTTTGAATACTCTTTATGAGCGATCATCTTTTCTACCTTACAGATATCGGCCACGGTCAAATGCCCGCTGGTGTTGGCATCTCCGGGTACACATTCCTTACTGATGGCCATAAGAACACTGCGCACATCAAAAACAGTGATAGAGCCGTCCCCGTCATAATCCGCACATTCGGGAACCGGTCCACAGGCATCGCCCAAGCGAAGAAGCTCTTTTATTTCATACAAATCTGCGTGATCAACATCGCCATCCATATTCGCATCGCCTTTTTTACAGCCAGCACCCGCAGAAGACAGCGACATGAGCACCATCAGCAAACTCAGAATCAACAAAATACCTTTTTTCCTTTTCTTCATCAAGAAGCTCCATTTTACGGTATTAATCTGATACCTTACTTTTTTATTTATCATCAAAAGAAGGGTCATGAATTCCCCCTTGAACGGCAATCGACTGTAATTTCTAGCTGAAATTGCAAAAAAAAAAACAGGGCCCATCATTCCCCCAAACCTCTTTCATGACCTGTTCATTATGACCGAGAGAAAAAGGGATTGCAAGGGAGCGAGCCATGAAAGAAGGTGTGATCAAAAATACAGTGCTTTTTTCGTTGCCTAGCGGACAACAACGAGATAAGTTAAAAGGTTTAACAATACGTTGAAGGACACCATCTTTTAATATAAAAAAATCATGCATAGCCATAACAATTCTACTGAAAAAGCCATTTTTCCTACGGAGAAATATCCAGAAGAAGGTGATCAGGATGCATTCAAAATCTGTAAAAACATGAAATGTGCCCATTACGATAAACATGATCCGGGCGGCAATAACTGCACCCTGTTGTTTGCCCTTTCGGAAGAGGGTTGTGGTACACACACACAAAGTCTCACATAACGAACCAACGATTATTTCGAGGATATTCAGCCATGATACAAGAAGCGATATCCCTGGTGGTAACGGGGCAAGACCTTGACGAAGAACAGATGACCGCAACCATGCAGGAAATAATGAGCGGCAAGGCCACTGATGCCCAGATAGGTTCCTTTATCACCGCCCTGCGCATGAAGGGAGAAACCATAGACGAGATTACCGGCGCGGTTCGGGTTATGCGAGAAAAGGCCACCTTTGTCGATACCGGAGTGGATACCGCCTCTGGAGATCTGCTCATGGATATTGTTGGCACAGGCGGCGACGGTTCCGGCACCTTTAATGTCTCCACCACCACGGCCTTTGTCGTGGCCGGGGCCGGAATTCCGGTGGCCAAGCACGGTAATCGGGCGGTCTCTTCTTCCTGCGGCAGCGCCGATGTACTGGAAGCATTGGGCGTTGATCTTTCCCTATCGGCAGACCGGGTAGCGGAATGCGTGCGCACCGTCGGCATAGGCTTTTTGTTTGCTCCGGCGCTGCACGGGGCTATGAAATATGCCATCGGCCCCAGACGTGAAATGGGTATCCGCACCATCTTCAACATTCTCGGCCCTATGACCAATCCTGCCGGAGCTAATGTTCAGCTCACCGGTGTCTTTGCCAAAGAATTGACTGTTCCCATAGCCGAAGTGCTGAGTCGATTAGGCATGAAGCGTACCTTGGTGGTCTGGGGTGAAGGAAATATGGACGAAATGACGGTCACCGGCACCTCCTATGTGGCGGATGCCCATGTCGGCAAGGTGGAGAGCTATACGGTGGAACCGGAAGATGTCGGCCTGAACCGGGCTAGCATTGACGATATCCGGGGCGGAGCCACTGCCGAGGAATCAGCAGCCTTGGTTCGAGAGGTTCTGAGTAACACTCCCGGAGCACGACTGGATATGGTCCTGCTCAATGCCGGGGCAGCTTTGCTGGCTGCGGATAAAGCCGCTGATCTCCGGGCCGGGGTGGAGCAGGCACGAGAGATCATTGCCTCGGGTGCGGCTTTGGAGAAACTTGATCAGCTTGTGGCTTTCTGCAAGGAGGATGCTTCCTGATTGGATTGGAGGGGGGCGAGGGAGCGGTCACGTTAATCTGAACGCCATCTC
>JBATKL010000017.1:0-1998 GCA_049669385.1 Candidatus Electrothrix sp.
AAACTCAGCTTCCATTTCCTGGCAGGAGTCCGGCCAGTCAAACCAAGGAAGAAAGAGCCGCATTCCTTTGGAAGCCAGTTTTCGGGCTATTGATCGCCCTATCCCTCTGCTGGCTCCAAGAACCAACGCGTTTTTTCCTTGTATTTTCATAAACTCCTGCTTATAAACTGCGGCTAACATTTTGATCAGCACGCATACTGGCCGCATACTGACAGTCCTGAATTCTCAATATACTGAAAACTTCTTGAGTTCAAGAACACTCAATGGTTTAATGCAACGTATATACGTTCAAGCCGTCAACTTGGCATAATGCATGAACCCACATGTCGTTTTTCGGTGCATTATCCAACGTGACTCCTAAAAAGTAAATCCCTAACAAGGCAAAGAGATGACTGAAGAAAAGGTAGAACAGCCGAATATTCCTGTTTTTCGCATGCAGAAAATTTACATCAAGGATCTCTCCTTGGAGAATCCTAATGCTCCGCAAATATTTCTTCCGCAAGGTCAAGAACCCAAGGTTGATTTCAATCTACAGCTCGGCAACAAAAAAATTGATGATGATCATTATGAAATGACCATCACCATTACCGCCAAGGTACTTGATCAGAAAGCTGACGATACCGTGATGTTTGTGATCGAGCTTGAGCATGCTGCTATCTTTCTGCTCAAGAATATCCCAGAAGAGCACATACAGCGTGTTCTGGCCGTTGATTGCCCCTTGATGCTTTTCCCCTTTACCCGCCAGGTTGCCTCGCAACTTTCCGTTGATGGAGGTTTTATGCCCTTCCTTATGGAACCCATTAACTTTGTAGCACTGTACGAAAAGGCCCAGCAGCACAAGAAGGATTCATAACAATCCTCCCAAGCTCAGCTCAATACCTCAAAGCAAAAAAGCCCGAACAGCTAAACTGTTCGGGCTTTTTTACATCTTATTATACTGCGTGCGCTTATTATACGAATTCAGGCCCTTTCAAGGGAGGCCATACAGAACAAAATTATTCATAAGCACTGTTGTCGCCTTTCTGATTGCGTGCTCAAAAAGTGTATCGTACTGATTATCAGCAAGGACTGATTCCGGCGATACTTTCACATCAACTCGATTTGTCCACACCACACTTGCATCATAGGCGCTTTGCACCCAAATACGCATTTGAACAACCGCCTGATCAACTCTGCCACCGTGAGTCGCCATGTCGGCCAATGCGGCTCCAGCGCCAGCCCACGCTATGACATTGGCCCCTGAACCGCCACTGATACCTAAAAAGCTTGTTGAGCTATCAGGGTTCCATGGATTATTCGCACCAGCTCCAACAACTGCGCCCCAAGTCCCGCCAGCAAGAATATTATCCCAATTATCATACTTGGCTGAATCCGCAAACCCAAAAGCCATCCTGCTTGTACCGCTGATAGCAACAGGAAGGATCCCGCGTTTCCAGGGTGCCCAAGTATTCTCCTGTCTGGTTCTGAGCTCAAGAATACGACCTCGAATGATATAGTCAGCTCCAAACTGCCGACCAATTTTCACCACTTCCTGGGAAGTCAGACCATGCGTTCCCGGCCCGTTCGGTTGCGCTGTGCTGCTGCCGATATTTTGGTGCTGCATATAACCCATCAGTTTTTCTTTCATAACACCGGACCAATCATCGTCCTGAAGCTCATAAGAAAGAGATGCGGAACCTGCATCATCATACGGTGCTATGCTAATAATTTCCTGATCAAGCAGATACTGAAAAACATCTTCCTGCACTGTTAAACGAAAACCATTGCTTGTCAGGTTATCAGTTAATGATTCTGTAATCAATATGTTGCGACGAAAAGCTGACGCTATATTGTCACCGTTGCTGTAGTCGGCAAAAGGTAAAATAACAGCAGACATTCCTTTGCCTCGACCGTTAGGGTCCACCTGAGCCGGGACCATCAAGGTTTCAACAGTGTTTTTACCGCAACCGGTGATTGCACCGATCAATACTATCCCAATGGGGATGTATTTCAGCAGGT
>JBATKL010000018.1:0-2490 GCA_049669385.1 Candidatus Electrothrix sp.
CAAGCAAAGAACATCAAAAGGATAAAGGCGCAACTCCAATTTATGACAACAGGTCAGATAACAACTGACCCCTGGGTGGCAACGAAACTGGAATGATTCGCCGTTTTGCAAAGGAATTGTTTGTATACCAGGTCCTGTTTCTGTGGTCACTTCATTACTCATAACCGTTCTCCATAAAAAAGGCCGGTTTGATGATAAACATCAAACCGGCCTTTATACTTCCGTCCGTTACTGTACGTACAGAATTGCTTCTCTGTACCTCTTTTCAAACGGGGTAATCAGTCTACAGCTTTTATTCTGCTTCCTGTACAGCTGCGTCCTGCACTGCTGATTCCTCATAGCCGACCAACTCAATGATAGCCATAGGAGCAGCATCACCGGTACGAACTCCGGTACGAACAATGCGTGTATACCCACCCTGACGGTCAGCATACTGCTCACCGAGCTTATCAAAAAGTTTGGCCACAATATCCTTTGAACGGATATACGCCATTGCCTGCCGACGAGCGTGCAAATCACCACGTTTTCCTAAGGTGATCATCTTTTCCGCTACACGACGGGCCTCTTTGGCCTTGGGCACAGTTGTGGAAATTCTCTCATGCTCAAGAAGCGAAGTTACAATATTCCGCATCATTGCTAAACGATGTGAGGCGGTCCTGTTCAGTTTTCTACCGGTTTTTCTATGTCTCATTATTCTATCCTCAAAATCGGTAAATCACGTTAGCCGATCAATCTGAAGGCATACTCTAGCTTACTCTAGGTTAACCTTCGATGTCAGCGTCCTCTCGTTCACAGGGTAGCACCCATCCCTCGTGGGACATATTAAGGGTCAGGTCATGCTGCGAGAGGAGAGCTTTAATCTCATTCAGTGATTTACGACCAAAGTTTTTCGTTTTCAGCATTTCAGCGTCGGTTTTTTGAACCAATTGACCAATATACTGTATGTTGGCATTCTTCAGACAGTTCGCGGAACGGACTGAAAGCTCAAGATCCTCGACATTTTTATCGAGAAAATCGGGAAAATCCTGTCCATCGCCATCGCCATCCGCTCTCTCGGGAGCTATGGCCTCCTGCTCATTGAAATTGACAAAGATTGTCATTTGCTCTTTGAGAATCTTGGCCGCATAGGCAAGAGCATTCTCCGGGAGCACAGACCCGTCAGTTTCAATTTCTATCGTGAGGCGGTCATAGTCTGTCCGTTGCCCAACACGAGCTTGGCTCACCACATACTGAATACGACGTACCGGTGAAAAAGCAGCATCAATAGGAATTACCCCTAACGGGCGATTTTCCTTTTTATTCCAATCTGCCGGAACATAGCCCTTGCCCCACTGCACTTCAAGTTCTGCCCGGAAGGTGGTGTTTTCTCCGGTTACCGTACAAATCGGCTGTTCCGGATTCATAATCTCAACCTTACCACTCCCGTCAATATCACCGGCAGTGACCAATCCGGTCTCACTTTTCTCTAAGATAACAGTTCTGGTCTCAGGAGTGTTGAGCTTCAGCTGAACCTGCTTCAGGTTCAGTATAATATCAGCGACGTCTTCATGCACTCCGTCAATTGTGGTAAACTCATGATCAGCTCCCTCAATCCGAACCGATGTAATTGCAGCACCTCTGATAGAGGAAAGAAGAATCCTGCGTAAAGAATTCCCTATTGTCGCTGCAAAACCGCGTTCTAAAGGCTGGCAGATAAATTTACCATACCTCTCCGTATGGCTGTCCCTGGTAACTTCCAGACGTTCCGGGTTAACAAGGTTATGCCAGTTCCTGTAAAAGGGATTATCATCCCGAATATCCTGTTCCATGAAATACCTGACCTTGTATTACTTGGAGTACAGCTCGACTATAAGCTGTTCATTAATCGGCATGGTTATTTCTTCCCGATTAGGCATAGCCTTCACTGTTCCCTGAAAATTACCTTTATCCAACTCCATCCAGCTCGGCACGCCACGGCGAGCAATAGCTTCAAGATTCTCAACGATAAAAGCGTTCTTGCGGCTTTTCTCCTTCAGAGTGATAACGTCACCCGGTTTCACCTGACAGGAAGGAATGTCTGCTTTTCTGCCGTTAATCTGAAAATGACTATGGCGAACAAATTGGCGTGCCTGATCTCTGGAGCCAGCAAAGCCCAAGCGATAGACAACGTTATCCAAACGGCGTTCCAACATTGACAGAAGATTCAGACCGGTAACACCTTTAGCGCGGTCTGCCAGATAAAAGTAACGGCGAAACTGATTCTCAAGCATTCCGTACATATGCTTAACTTTCTGCTTTTCACGCAGCTGCAATGCATAGTCGGAAACCTTACGAAAACGATTCTGGCCGTGCTGTCCGGGTGCATAGGCACGCCGCTCAAATGAGCACTTATCCGAGTAACATCTCTCGCCTTTCAAAAACAATTTAAGATTTTCCCGCCTGCATGTTCGACAGGAAGCTCCTGTATATCTGGCCACTTATTCCTCCATCAATTATTGGTATCGGTTTTAC
>JBATKL010000019.1:0-17954 GCA_049669385.1 Candidatus Electrothrix sp.
ATGAAAACAAGACAATACGTATCCTTTGATTGGGCAATTAAACGACTCTTGCGATCAAAAGCCAATTTTGGCGTTCTGGCAGGTTTCTTATCTGAACTCCTGAAGGAAAACATCACTATTCTTGAAGTCCTAGAGTCTGAATCCAATAAAGACTTCAAAAAACATAAGCAAAATATAGTCGACCTGAAGGTGAAAAACTCCAAGGATGAAATTGTCATCATTGAAGTCCAGTATGATCGCGATTACTCCTTCTTCCATCGCATCCTCTGGGGTACATCAAGGGTGGTGACCGAGCATCTTCATGAGGGCGATGATTATCTCCGAGTGCATAAAGTGATCTCCGTCAACCTTATCTATTTCGATTTAGGGGAAGGTGAAGATTATATCTATCATGGCTCTACATCGTTTAGAGGTATCCATAAAAACGACGTCTTGCAGCTCAGGGCGAATGAAAAAAAAGATGTGGACAAAGACTCTGTTCAACATATCTTCCCGGAATACTATCTGGTAAAGATCAACCGGTTTGATGATCTCGCAAAAGATACCCTTGATGAATGGATATACTTTTTAAAAAATGAAGAGATTAAACCTGAATTTACTGCCCAAGGTTTACAAGAGGCCGGAAGGATTCTCGCCTATACCAAATTAAAAAAAGAAGACCAGATCGACTATAATAATTATATTGATAATCGTCGCCGAAGAGACAGTGAGCTGCGAACGAAATTCAGTGAAGGACTTGAGGAAGGTTTGGAAAAGGGTTTGGAAGAAGGTTTAGAAAAAGGTTTGGAAAAAGGAAAACGGGAAACGGCACGATCAATGAAAAAAGAAGGTCTTCCTGCCGAACTCATCCAAAAATGCACCGAGCTTTCTCTCGACGAAATCAACAAGCTATAAAAATAATGGTTACTCAAGAATAACTTCCATATTCTTTCCAATAGGTTAACGTTCATCGCCCTCAACCCCAGGAAACAAAAAAACCCGTCATAAATGACGGGTTTTTCTTACTACAATGCTACGGTATACACAACCTCTCTCTTACCGCACCCCAGTCGATTCCAAATACTGCAACAACTCAGATTTGGGCGAAAGAATCAGAGAAGTATTCTCTCCGATAATATTGCGGTAGCTTTCCAAACTTTTCTGGAAAAAATAAAATTCCACATTCTTATTATACGACTCACCGTACAGCTTGGTCGCTTCAGCATCGGCCTGACCTCGAATCTCAGTGGCCTCTCGTTTGGCCTCCGAGGTGATCTCCTTGAGCTCACGATCCACCTTACCGAGAATCTCAGCCTTACGCCCCTCACCCAACGACCGCTTTTCCGCCGCGATTCTCTTACGTTCAGAGATCATTCGGCTATACACCTTTTCCCGAACGCTCTGAATATAATTGACCCGTTTAAACATGACATCAATCAGCTCAATGCCATACTTCAGGGTATCCTTGGAGGCCTGTTGCAGTACCATCTCGCTGATCTTATCACGCCCTTTTCCGGGCGCCCTGTTCATTTCCTCTTCTCTGGAACGGGCAAAGCTGTACTCCTTATTCCAATCCGAAGAACGAATAATTTCAATCAAATCATTTTGGTTGACCAAGTCCCGAACCGCACCGTTGATAATATCATCAAGCAGGGTCTGGGCACGCATTTCAGTCCCTACAGCCTGAAGGAAAAGAAGAGCGTCAGTAATCCGCCAGCGTGCTGTATTATCCATATAGATAAAGGTCTTATCATTGGTGGCAATTTGATTAGGATCTCCGTCCCAGATCAGAATACGTTTTTCAAAATAGCGCACATGCTGGATAAACGGTACCTTGAATTTCAAACCGGCAGTGGTCTCCGACTTACCCACCGGAGCACCGAATTGGGTAATAACCGCCTGTTTACCTTCCCGAAGGATATAAAACCCATCCCAGATCGTAGCGATAAAAGCGGCTATGAGCACGAGAGTGAGTATTTGTATGGCCTGTTTCATAATCTATTGTATCCTGCTGTTTATTAAGAGGAAATCAACATGTTTTTCCGTTTCAGTAGGGGGCCGGTAGGAGCAGGGCCCCTGCTCCAGCTAGTTGCCGGTTAAATTCAGCAAAGGAAGCACTGGCTGCTCTTTGCCGTCCATCACATAGATCTGCTTCACCTTGGGCAAAATATCCTGCATGGTTTCAAGATACATACGCCTTCTGGTTACTTCTTTCGCCTTCATGTACTCGGTAACAATAGCGTTAAAACGAGCAGTTTCACCCCGTGCATTATTGATGCGCTGGACAGCATAACCATGCGATTCTTCAATAATCTGCTTTGCGGAGCCTCGGGCCTTGGGAATCACCTTGTTATAGGTTTCTTCGGCCTCGTTAACCAACCGTTTCATATCCTGATCCGCCTCATTCACCTCGTTAAATGCCGGTTTAACCGCATCAGTGGGGGTGATATCCAGGAGCTGGAGGGTACTTATATAGATCCCACTTTCCAGTTTATCCAGATCTTTCTGCAATTCCTGCTTGGCCATTTCCGCCAGAACAGATCGATTTCCCAGCACATAATCAAAATCCATATTGCCAACAATGCGCCGAATAACGGTCTCTGAATTATCACGGACTGCCTGCTGGACATTGCGTACCTTAAAAAGAAAACGAACCGGATCGTTGACCGTGTATTGGACAATCCAGGCCACTTCAATCACGTTTTTATCACCGGTAAGCATCAACGATTCCCGATCAAAGCCCTCTTTACTAAAGGTGCTGTTCTGACCTGGGGTTCTGGTCCGAAAACCAAATTCCTCTTTACGCACATTCTTGACATCCACTTTTTCCATATCTTCGATATACGGCAGCTTAAAACGAAGTCCGGGCTCGGTTGTGCGCTTGTACTTCCCGAATCGCATGACGATGCCCTGCTCACCAGGCTCTATGGTGTAAAAAGAGGAGTAAATAATCTGAAAGCCTATAATCGCCAGCACAATCAGAGCCACCTTGCCGATTCCGGCAAGCACACTGGCCGGATCCGGACTTTCTCCTTTTTGCGCGGGCGGGCCTTCATTGCTCTCGTCACTAAATGAATCTCTGATCTTCTGGATTAAGGCAGCCAGAAAATCTTCCGGGGTTCCCGGCTTCTTCTTTTTCCCCCACGGGGATTGGTCGTTCATGGGCATAGATCTACCTTTGCGAATGGAATAACGATGTATGAATAACGATGTATGAATAGTCGATAAAATTGCAACGTTGACACAACGACGTAACATAATAAAGCGCAGAGAGCACCAACAGAATACCTTCTGCTATTTCATCGCCGTTTGCGTACTGTTTCGGTATTTAAAACCGTAATGAATTGTCTTACAAGTATTTTTTCACATTAACCGGAAAGACCGGGTATTCTCCGCCAGTTGCCAGCAGCCAGCAGCCAGCAGAGGACAATCAGGAAAAGAGTAACAAGAAACAAGGCTAACTGGAGCCCTCGTCTGTTGCCAAGCAGATCAAGATCTGTCAGCTGAAGAAACAGGCCGTAGATTAACCCGCAAGCCAAACCGAACAGATGGGCACCAAAGTCTGTCCGTTCGCCCTCGCTGCCCAGCATAGCCAACAGACCCACTCCAGCCCCGAGGGGAAGCACCACCTGCCTGACAATAGTGGAGGCCTTATTATTCAATTGACGTCCGCAGAGGATGCCGACTGCGGCAAACACCGCAGTTGAAAAACCCACGGAATAATGCGGGGTGTCACGAAGAATAATGTTCAGAAAATTTCCGGTCATGGCCGCCAACAGCAGGGTCAGCCAGCCCATGCCGTAGCCTGTAGACTTGCAGAGCAGGTGGACGATCACTCCGCCGATAACAGCATTACCGACAAGATGCATTTGGTCCGCATGCAAAGTCAGGGCCGTGATCAGACGCCACCACTCTCCCTGCTCCAAGATTGCAGGGCTATCCACAGCCCCGGCTTTGAACCAGGGATTAGCAGCCATCCACGGGCCGGTCAGCCAATGAAAAATCATCAGCCCGCCGAACATGAGCAGGGTCGGAGGATTATCCGTGTACACAGCCGGACGAACCGCAGAGGGAGGAGGAGGCCAGTAACGATTTTCTGCACGAAAGGCCCGGAGTTCCTTCATGGCCTGATCAGCATCCTTTTGCTGGGTCAGGATTACGCCGTTCTGACGATCAATCTGCTGGTCAATGCCAACGGCACTGAGCACCAAAGAGAGGTCCGCTAAGTCAGCTAAGTTAGCTGCACCCCTTGATCCGGCCTTGGCCACAAGAACCCAGTCCTCTTCTCCAGAATCCTCGATCACAATGGAGACATCCTGCAAAGGATTGTCACCTCCCCTTTCCTCTGTCATTGCTCAGCTGGGAAAAATATCTGCACAAAACTGACCCAGTCGCCCCAGATCCTGACAGACATGAACACCACCCTCTTCCAAGGCCTTGATCTTTGTTGTTGCACTGCCTCGTGAGCCGGAAACTATAGCACCGGCATGCCCCATATGTCGTCCTGGAGGAGCTGTCAGCCCGGCAATAAAGCCCACCACCGGTTTATCAACCTTATCCCGGATAAAGGCGGCAGCCTCTTCTTCAGCTGTACCGCCGATCTCCCCCAGCATGACAATCCCGGTTGTCTGTTCATCCTCGACAAAGGCGGCAAGGCAATCGATAAAACCGGTGCCATTCACCGGATCGCCACCAATCCCGATACAGGTGGACTGGCCCAATCCAGCCTTGGTCAACTGATCAACCAGTTCATAGGTCAGGGTACCGGAACGGGAAATAACGCCGATGGAACCGGGGGCGTGAATAGCACCGGGCATGATACCGATTTTACAGGCACCCGGCGTGATGATGCCCGGACAGTTAGGACCAAGCAGCCTACTGGAGGTCCCCTGAAGAAAGGCCTTTACCCGCAGCATATCATGAATCGGAATTCCTTCGGTGATGCAGACGATCAAGGGGACACCGGCATCCGCAGCCTCCATGATCGCATCTGGGGCAAATGCAGGTGGAACGAAAATCATTGAGGCCATTGAAGCATCAGCCCCGGTTGCCTGCACCGCATCATGCACTGTATTGAAGACCGGAATGCCAGCAACATCCTGGCCTGCCTTTCCCGGCGTGACACCTGCCACCACCTTGGTGCCGTAATCCAAGCATTGCAGGGCATGGAACTGTCCTTCTTTACCGGTGATTCCCTGAACAAGGAGCCGGGTATCCTGGTTGACAAAAATACTCATCTGTTCGCCCCTCCACCAATCGTTCCTGTCATCTCTCGTAATTTCCCAACAGCATCATCAAGGTCCTTTGCGGTTATCAGGTCAAGCCCGGATCCAGCCAATATTTTTCTCCCTTGCTCAGCATTGGTTCCTTCCATTCGAACAACCACAGGAATCTGAAGCCCGACTTTCTTTGCCGCCCCTACAACACCGGCAGCCAGGGTGTCGCAGCGCAGAATTCCCCCAAAAATATTAATGAGGATCGCTTCCACCTGGGGGTCTGAAAGCAGGATGCGAAAACCGTTTTCAATCATGATTTCATTGGCCCCGCCTCCTACATCAAGAAAGTTGGCGGGTTCTGCACCGGCCTGCTGAATAATATCCATACTTGCCATAGCCAGGCCAGCACCGTTGACAATAGTCCCGATATTACCGTGCAGCCTGATGTAGTTCAGCCCATGTTTACGGGCCTCCACCTCCAGAGGTTCATCCTCAGAGCTGTCATAGAGAGCGGCCAGCTCCTTTTGGCGAAACAGGGCATTAGCATCCACCTCTGCCTTAGCATCAATCAGGCAAAAGGTACCGTCTGCTGTCAGAACCAGGGGATTGATCTCAGCCAAGAGGAGGTCATTCTCCACTACGGCCTGATACAGACCTGTAAGGAGCGAAGAAAACGAAGTGCTGAGTTCACCGGTTAAACCAAGGCCGTAAACGATTTGCCGCCGCTGATAGGCCTGAAGTCCCACCAGAGGATTAACCCGTACCCTGATAATTTTTTCAGGCCGGGTTGCCGCCACCTCCTCAATATCCATCCCTCCTTCTGCCGAGGCGATAATGAGCAGGGAAGCTGTTGACGAGTCCGGCAGGATGGAAAGGTAGAACTCCTGCTCAATGTCAGCGCCCTTTTCCAGCAGGAGCTTCCTCACCTTAATACCGTTCTCTCCGGTCTGGACCGTCTTCAAGGTCATGCCGTAAATGGCCTGCACCATTGCATGCCCCTCATCGGGATTCTTGGCAATGCCAATACCGCCAGCCTTCCCCCGGCCACCTGCGTGTACCTGCGCTTTGATGGCAACAGGAAAATCGCTCCTGTCCAAGTATGCCATGGCATCTTCCGGTGTTTCCGCCAAAAAGCCTTCCGGTACAGGAAGCCCGTAGCGGCTGAATAATTTTTTCGCCTGATATTCGTGCAGCTTCATAACTCTTCGATTCTCAATAAGAAAAGGGGAGATGTTTCTACTTTTTCATCTCCACAAAATGATAGGTGATATATTTGCTCTGTTATTTCCGAGTAAAATCGTCAGGACTTTTGGATCAAAACCGTCCACTGCTCTCCATTTTTTTCTTGAAAAAGTACGCTATGTCCCTCTGATGTAACCGATACAGGAACATTCTCAATAGGTGCCCCGTCGTCCAAGATAACCTCTAAGGTTTCGCCGGAACTCATGGCAAAAAGCTGCACCTTGATCTGAGCAAAATTCACGGGACATTTAACACCGCTCAGATCTTTAAACCTGTCCGGCCTCGCCCTTTGCTCAACAGAGGTACCCCTGGTAACATTGGCAATACTAGACGCGTCTTTCTGATTCGCGACCTTGATCACCATATTTTCGCGCTCACCAGGGAAGCGCATGGTATTATCCATATTCTTATACAATGCCGTGATATCCCTTCCAAAAGTAATGATTTGCTCCTTTTGCCCACAGAGCCACTCGGCCTGAATCTTACTGGTCTGGCTGGCTGACGCAATAAGAGGACGATGAACCTCTGCAACAAGACCGGTATCAAGAAAATGCTGCGTAAATAAGCTGTAGACCTCTGTCTCTTTTTTCGCTTCTTCGCCCCTGGTGACGAGAAGCATTCGGGCTGCATGAAACAGGGTGCTGCTGAGCAGGGTCTCTAACAAATCATCATTCAAATCCTTCTCTGCTGCGAACTGGAGAAGATTTTTCCTGACAATCTTATCATCAACATTAATGATGTCATAGATTCCGGCAGAACATTCCTCGTGCCCGATGCCCTTCAGGGAAAAAAGCTGGTCAGCACCGTGATCAAAATAATAATTCTTATCTTCGGCAAAGGTGGGAATATCATTATAGCCGGAAACGCATAACTCCGTAATAATATCCCTGCCACCGCTGCGCCAATAATCATGAAAATCAACAACGCTTTCAGACTGCTCTTTGAAGTTAGCATAACGACGCATAACTTCCGTGACAAACCGAGGCAGATCATAGGCGTGTACCCAGCCTACTTTCTCAGCGATCCTCAGCGTTCCTCCGTAGATCCCGCCGTTACCGAGGACATTATAGGTGGGAATCAGATGCCCTTCCACTCTCCGTACCTTACCGTAAAAACCAAGCTCAGCTATCCAGTGATTAGTACATGAATTCGGACATCCGCTGATACGTATTATAATATCAGCGGGAGGACAAAAATCTGCTGCGGCAACTGTATCCAGATATTTATAAAGAGCCTTTGAAGCGGCCTTGGGCGCTGTAAGACCGACCTGACAGCCCTGACTGCCAGCACAGGTAACCAGATTACCATAGAGCATAGGCCGGTCGCTTAAGGTACTGTACTTTATAATCTCCCTGTACACATTAGCCAGAAACTTTTCCGGGATATTAATGATGTACAGATTCTGATCCGTACCAAAGCGCAAGGTATTCTCACCAAAAGGCCGGAGGAATTTTTCCAGGGAACTGCAATCTTCCGCAGGCAGATTTCCTGAAAAAAGAGGTAATTTAATCCGACATAATCCCTCCTGCCGCTGCCTGACAACATGCCTCTTTTTCCAGGTTCTAAAATCGTCTGAATCCTCGTATTGAGGGGTTAAGGTGATCTCTTTCTTTGCATTTTCCGCATTATCGATAACGCCAACATCTAACTTCGCATACCCACAGTCAAGTACCTTATTGAGTTCCTGTCGATAATAGGTACGAAAGGCAGAGGTGCCGAGATCATCATGAAGAAGAAATTTGATGCGGTTACGATGCTTATTTCTGCGGTTTCCATAAAGATGGAACATATTTTTAACCGCTCTCACCACATTATAAACTTCTTCCTGATGAACAAATTCATGCAGTTGCACACCGACCTTAGGGTGCGCTCCCAGACCGCCTCCGATATAGACCCTAAAGCCTTGCTTACCTTCAGCATTCAGCTGAGCAACAAAGCCAACATCCTGAATAAATCCAAGAACGGCCTCTTCAGCAAGGGAGCTGAAGGCTATCTTCATCTTTCTCGGCAGTTCCCAGCTGTCGGATTCCTTCAACAAGCGTTCCGTCAGAGCCAGCAGGCAGGGCTGCACATCAAAGACTTCCTTGGTGCTGATTCCGGAATCGTAGTTGGCAATAATATTACGGACAGTGTTCCCGCCACCACCTTTACAGGACAGACTAATCTCTTTCAGTTTCCGCAGAACCGGGATAACGTCTCTTTCCCCAACCCTGTACAATTGCACCTCAGCCCTTGTGCTCACATGGACCATGCCGTTACCATAAATATTGGCAAGGGAAGCAACACCGGCAAGCTGTTTCGGGGTAATTATATTGCCGCTACAGCGAATACGGCACATATAGGTTGAACGATTTCTTTCAAGATAAACCCCCATTTTTACCCGCTTGGCCGTGAATACAGTCTCATGAAGTCGTCCAGCTCTGAACTCTGCAAGCTCCTGTTCAAAACAAAAGATATCGTTATCCAAGGATGGTGGCAATGCACAATGTATCATGATCTCCTCATTCCGATGTATGATGTATGATGTATGATGTATCCTTATGCATTCAAGGTCATAACAGCATGGAACAAAACAAATAACATACTATGCAGTTTCTTTTTGGCAAGATCTTTCTCGCTCGCGGTTCAAGCGATAATTCAAAACGATAATTCAAAACGATAATTTCAAACGATAATTTCAAACGATAACTATTGGTTCCTCTTGAAGAGTCCCCTGTTCAATCCGAAAAGAACGAACTGGTTGCTTACAGGCCAAAAGAGAAATGATAAGATAACTGATATGAGGATCAACGGCATGACGGATGTCTTCCGCTGAAGGACGGGCCGGGGTCTCAGGGTGTGAATGATAGACAGCTCGGAGCTTCAGTCCCTGATCTCGTATTTCCCTGACAGTTCTGAACTGCTCCGCCGGATCCATACTGAAGTGGTCAGGAGCCTGATCCACATTTGCCAGACGGAACATTTGCTCCACCTGACCATTTCGCTCTGCCAAATAACCACAGGCCTCACAGGGTGCCGCCTCTCTGCTGTGCGCCACCATTCCGGCGAGAACCTGCCGGGTTATTTTTAATTCCATGAGAAAAGATGCAGACGCAGTATAAGAGCACGTATAAGACGTAAAGTAGGTAACATACCTAACGTATATTACCTACGTGGACTACTTTAAATTTCTCAACTTACTTATATAACTTATATAACTTAGATATACCAGTCAACGTAGACTGTAAGAGCGCTGGCTGGCTACGGATGACTCTCAAGATTTTGAATCGTGGGACTTTCTCCACAGACAGGACAATCCGAACGTTTCTTCAAAGACACTCGCCTGAAATTCATGGTTGCGGCATCAAAGGTCAGCAGGGCATCTGTGAGCAGAGTACCGGCACCGGTTATAAATTTAAGGGCCTCAGCAGCCTGAATCGTGCCCAGCATGCCAGCAACTGCGCCCAGTACCCCAGCCCGTGAGCAGCCAACTGGATTCGGCGGCGGCTCTCTGAAAGAGCAGCGATAACAGGCGGTTTGACCGGGCAGCACCGTCATCGTTTGACCGTTAAAGCGGAGAATACCACCATGAGAAAAGGGAATACCAGCCAAGACACAGGCATCGTTGACAAGAAATTTGGTCGCAAAATTATCACTGCCGTCTATGACAAAATCATATTCCCGGATGATCGCATCAATATTCGAGGCATCCAAATAGAGTTTATACGGCCTTACCTCGACATCAGGGTTGAGCGCACGCATTTTTTCCGCCGCAGATTCCACCTTGGCCCGGTCCAAGTCCTTGGTTGAATGCGCGATCTGTCGTTGCAGGTTGGAGACATCAACCACATCAGCATCAACAATACCGACAGTGCCAACTCCGGCAGCAGTCAGATACAGCGAATTAGGCGAACCCAATCCTCCTGTGCCGACGACCAGTACCTTGGCATTCAGTAATTTTTCCTGTCCTTCCACCCCCACTTCCTGAAGAAGGATGTGACGACTATATCGTTCCTGCTGCTTGTCGGTTAATTGCACCATCGGCACCATCAATGTAGAGAGAATGAGTTCATTATGGGTTCATCATGAGTTGATTATGCACGGGATGCAAAATATTATACAGAGTATATATTGCGTCTATATTGCGCACCCCATGCAAGGCTTTCTGAAAACGACGAATCTAGAACGCTCAATGCATTCAAGGCGTTTAACATCAACCTGCTTCGCCGTCTTCTTTTGCCCTTTTCAGTACGTACGTATCAGGGGCTATCTCAGCCTCCTGCCATAAAATAAAGGAAATCAACCTCGTTCCTGTCCACAATCATGGTGTTGTGATAAGTGCCCCGATCAACGATCTCACCGTTCAACTGCACTGCTACCATTTCAGGGGATGCCACCTGCTCCATTTCCAGCAGGCCAGCAACACTCATCTTCGTTATCTGATCGATAAAACGAGACTCTCCGTTTAATCTGATCTCCATAATTTCTCCTCCAAAAACTTATGGTTTTATCTCAAAATCCAACCCATTTTTCCGTATAATTACAAAGTGGTGAACTTCACGCTTATACAGAAGCACATAATACTTACTACAATGTGACAGGTATAAATGTCAAGCAGAAAAGCACATCCTACCCCATGCAGGTTCAATTTTTTTTACTCTATTTTACTCGACATACGATATCTCAAAACAAACCTGCCAAGGCTATTTCCCGAGGCAAAACCGACTGAAAAGGACATCCAGAACATCATCCGGCGTGGTCAATCCGACAATATCAGCAAGATGGTCCAAGGCAGCCCGCAAATCAACAGCCAACAGATCAGCAGGAGATCCGATCAAGAGGGTTTCCTTGACTTGGGAACAGGCCGCCAGTGTTTTTTCCAGGATCATTTTATGGCGAAGATTTGGCGCACAGGAAATCCGCTCGCTCATCTCTTTTTCCTCGCCGATAATTGTCTGGTATATCGTTTCCCGTAACTCAGGAATACCGACACCCTTTTTTGCTGCCGTCCGCACCTGCGGAACTGCACCGAAAAAGCTGCTTAATTCCTGCAACAGGCCCTTACTCGTATGTTCACCCGTACGTGCATTATCCGCGACATCTATCTTGTCCATTTTATTTAGGATGACGATCCTCTTGCGGTCATCCAAGGAGGCGTATAAACTTCGGTCAACATCGCTCAGATCTTGGCTGGCATCCACAACAAAGAGAACCAAATCCGCTTCCCGCATTTTCTGCCGGGCCCGCTCAATTCCCAGCTCCTCGACCGCATCCTCATGATCCCGAATACCGGCAGTGTCAACAAGATGAACAGGGATCCCATGCACAGCAATAAGCTCCTCAATGGTATCCCGTGTTGTTCCGGGGATCTCGGTAACCAAAGCGCGTTCTTCCTGGAGCAGCTGATTCAGCAGGCTTGATTTTCCCACATTGGGGCGTCCCGCGATAACCGCCTTGACGCCCTCGCGAATCACCCTGCCCTGATCTGCCAAGGCGAGCAAAAACCGAAGGGGTTGCTCGACCTGCTCCTCTACTTGCTTGAGGAGATCATCAGCAATAAGGATATCCGTTTCATCATCAGGAAAATCAAGAGCCAGCTCAACGATTGCCAACAACTCAACAAGTGCATCCCGAATGACGGCAATACGCTCGTACAGTTCACCCCGCAGCTGGCCCACCGCCAATTCAACCCCGCCCATACTTTGGGCCTGAAGCAAGTCAATAACAGCCTCAGCCTGCGTCAAATCAATACGACCGGCAAGAAAGGCCCGTTTGGTGAATTCACCGGGCTCGGCAGCCCGAGCTCCGGCAACGAGAATCTCCGCTAAAATAGCCTGAAGCACCAGATAACTGCCGTGGCACTGTATTTCAGCCACGTCTTCCCTGGTGTAGGTATGCGGAGCCCGCATAAAGACGGCCATGACCTCGTCAAGAACAGCCCCATGGCGATCTCTTATTGTGCCGTAGCAGAGCCTGTGACTTGAAAAGGAGCCGTCGGCATGCAGGCTTTCCGGTCTATGTGGCGTAAAAAGCCTGCGCAGAACAGCAGCAGCAGCAGAACCGCTGATACGGATAACACCGATGCCGCCAATACCCGGAGCTGTGGCAATAGCGGCTATGGTTTCATCAGGTTGCATCAAGTTGCCTCAGCTGTCGAAAGCACTGTCAGCACTGTCAGCAGGGTCAACAGTATGAACACTGTCCGTCTGTGGTCCCTTTTTCCCCTTTCCCTTCCGCGAAGAAGGTTTCTTTCTGCCCGGCTTATAGATCAAGACTTTCTTAAACAAACCTGCTCCCACAGAACGGCTACGAATGGTGTTATCATCCTGCAGAACCATATGCACGACCCGCCGCTCCGAGGGATTCAAAGCCGGAATCGCTTGGGTTTTTCCTTCTTCCCTCACCCGTGCGGCAAGCTCCAGAGCGAGTTCTTTCAGTTCCTCAGCCCGTCGCTCCCGGTAGGTGCCCACATCAAGAGAGAGCATAATTCGGTCTGGCAGACGTCTTGATGTGATCTTGCGCAGCAGATATTGCAGGCTGTCCAGGGTTCTCCCCTCTCTGCCGACAAGCTCCTCCTCGTACTCTTCACTGATATGACAGGCAACAGCATGATTCTTCAACGTAACTGTCACTGTTGACGGAAACCCCATAATATTAAGCATGGCAGTGATGTCTTCCTGAATTTCCGTCAATACTTCATCAGAAGGGGGTTCCGGCAGGGGCAGCTCCGCCTCTGTCCGTCGATCAGATCGTTGTTCGGTTTTCGGTGCTGCTTTTGCCCCGCTTTTCCCTCCACTGTTCTTCCGGGGAGGCTTAGAGGACCTCTCAGGGGATACAGGCGTTTCTACCGCCGGTTCCGCCGTATCAGCATCATCTTTTCCAGGTACAGATCCTGTCGCCTTTTTCTTGACCTCAGTCTTTCTGCTCTGTTGAGTGGTTTTTTCTGTTTTCCCCTGCCCCTCGGCAGAACAGCTTTCCTCTTCTTTCTTTGTTACTCGGATATGGGCCTTTTTTCGGCATAATCCGAAAATTCCCGACGATCCGGTCTCCAGGATTTCAATATCCAGACCTTGCTGTGAAGTCGAGAGCTTTTGACAAGCTTCGGCAATGGCATCAGTGACGGTGCCGCCGTAAAAATCTTTTCCTTGTACCATGTAAACGGTTCCTCTTATATAAAGATGGTCGGAGAACCCGACCACAAGTCACCCGCCAATTTCATCTTCTGTTATCCCGATTTGCGGGAATATGGGAGTGAAATATAATATTCTCTCAGGCAGTTGCTGCTCCTCTGCCTGTCTGTCGGTTGATAAGCTGCTGCTGAAGAATGGAAAGCAGGTTGTTAATAAACCAGTACAGAACCAGTCCAGATGCAAAATTAACAAACATTACTGTAAAAATAATTGGCAGAAACTGCATGACCTTCGCCTGGGTCGGATCTGCCGTTGTTGGTGTCATCTTCTGCTGCAAGTACATGGACGCGCCCATCAGGATGGTCAGCACCGGGATTCCGTGCAGCACCGGAATATCAAAGCCGATCATTAAACGATCCGGCGCGGACAGATCGTTGATCCAGAGCATGAACGGGGCATGACGCAACTCAATGGCCGCCATAAGAACCCGATACAGGGCAAAAAAGAAGGGAATCTGAATCAGCATAGGGAGACAGCCACCCACAGGATTAACCTTATAGGTCTTATACAAGGCCATCATTTCCTGATTCATCTTTACCGGATCTTCTTTATGCTTCTCCCGAAGTTTTGCAACCTTGGGTTGCAACTTCTGCATATTCTTCATGGACTTCATTCCCTTCTGGGTAATTGGCCAGAAGGAGCCCTTGATGAGGCAGGTCACCAAAATAATGGCGATACCGTAGTTGCCCACAACAGAATAAAAAAAGTTGAGCATGTACAGCATAGGCTTGGCCAGGATATCGAACCAGCCAAAGTTGATCGCCTCAGCAAGATCATAGCCGGTTTCCTTTAAATAGGCCAATTTTTTGGGGCCGAAAAAGCCCTCATAACGAAATTCCTTGGTTTCCCCTGGAGCCATCTTCAGAAGACCGCCGGTCAAGACCGTACGAACCTTATTGTCTCCAACCGCACTGAACGTACCGGTATTTCCTTTGCCGGGAATCAGAGCGCACATGAAATAATTATCCACATGGGCGGCCCACCGGACGGCACCTTGCAGCATAAACGGACCGTCCGCCAGCTTTTTGACTTTAATTTCTTCCAGCTTGCCGTTCAGGTAGGCGGCTGGTCCGTTGAACATCCCCGTAGCACCGCCTGTCAGGTAGCTCCCTTCCCCCGCCCCAAAGGCAAAAGGACCATTGGTCATCACCAGAGCCGGGCTTATCTGTAAGGGAACAGCACCGGTATTGCTCACCACATATCTGCTGTCTATAAGGTACGTATTTGAGGTAAAGGTGAGATACCGTTCAATCCGTATCCCCTCCGCCAGCACTGCGGTCATCGTCAATTCACCCGTTCCTCCCTCTGTAACGTGGACGGAAGTCGTCTCCGCCTTAAAAAGCGGCAGCTCTGCCCCAACGCCGTTATCAAGGGAAAAAAGCATGGGAAGCTCTGCCGGATTCGTGGTGGTGACCATCTCCATAGCCGGAGCATCTTCTGCTTTTGCCGTCCGATACTTCTTCAAGGTAAAGCTTTTGAGACCACCACCTTGTTCAAAAAAAATCGCTGTGTAGAGAGGGGTATCAACTGTAATATCACGGGCATTCGGATCCACAACCACAGGTTGCATTACCGCAGATTGTCCAACCTGCCCTGCCAACCCGACGTGACCGGTCTGGACGGATGTTGTCGGCAGAGTCGATGGTACTGTTGCGGCTGCACCCCCGTTTTGTTGTACCGAAGTACCGGTTGTTGCGCCCCCCATCTGCTCAACCTGTCCCGGAGCCACCGGGATAACAGGGGGTACAAAATATTTTTGATACCCTATGAGGATGACAAATGAAATAATTATAGCCAGAAAGGCCCGTTGCATGTCCATGAAAATCTTTTCCTTGAATTGGTGGGGTCTCCGGGAGAGGAAACTTTTGAGAACGGTGTGTACAAAAAACCGTACAGGAAACTACTCAACCGGATCATAGCCGCCAGCGGCAAAGGGGTGACAACGCAGAAGACGACACAGGGAGAGCCAGCTCCCGCGCAGAGCACCGTATCGGGCAATCGCCTCAACAGCATATTGCGAGCAGGTCGGTACATAGCGGCAGCTGGGGGGGAAGAGCGGCGAGATACCATAGCGGTATCCTCTCACCAGTAGAAGCAAAAACATCGCCGCAATACCTGTCTTTTTTTTCGGTCGAATTTCGTCTGATTTGTCCGAGTTATCCAGAAAATATTCCAGAGAATCTTTCAGAGACTCCGATTGCCCAAACTCCTCAGACCCGGAATCCTCAGTCCCGAAACCCTCAGTCCCGAAACCCTCAGAACAGTCGTTCACTCGACCACACATCACTTCATACCTTTAGAATCGGCCAGTACGGCAACCGCATCGCGAACAGCCTGCATCCCGGTTAAAGGGAAGCCCGGGCGCACAGCGAAAACAATATCACTGCCTTGTGGGAAGACTTCCCTGTGCAGGCGAAAAGCTTCACGAATAATCCGTTTAATCCTGTTGCGCTGCACGGCATTACCGACTTTACGCGGCACAGAGATTCCTAATCGACTCTCAGAGACGCGGTTGTCGGCTTGCTGCTCACGCAGATACACAAGAGTAAAACCTTTTCCGTACAACCGCGCACCGTTTTGGTAAACTCTGTTGAACTCCCTGGTTTTTCTGAGGCGTTCAGAGTCCCGCTGCCCGGATCGTTGCATACGAATCAGGCAAATTACGCTGAAAGGCGCTTCCGTCCTTTAGCCCGTCGACGCTTAATGATAGCCTGCCCTGAAGCGGTCTTCATACGTACCCGAAATCCGTGACTGCGTTTACGCTTCAGATTACTGGGCTGAAATGTTCTCTTGCTCATGGTATAATTCCTTTATAGATCGTGTTGTAAACCAGTTAAACCGGAATTTTATCAATGTTTTCCCTTTGCTTATACTCATCTGTCTGGTATTCAGAACATGACAATTTAAAAATCACAAGAAGCAGAACAGTAGAATAGTAGAATAGATACAGACGGTATAGACCATACATATATCGAACACGGACAAAACAGAGACAAATGAAAGCCGGCCATTTATTTCCAAAAAGAAGGTATTTTAATCACAGGCATCTCTGCTGTCAAATCATTTCCCGCCAGAACGGCAGAAGCATGCAAATTATCCGGCAACAGCCTTCCCATACCGGGTGCTGTACACAGCGGCTCTCACAACCGAGCTTTTAATCTTGAACCACCTTTCTTTACCATGCTGAACGCGCTCAAAAAGCTGAAAAACAACTCAAAAGAATCAAAAAGCTTCCTTATTCTCGGCCTCGGGGGAATCGGTTACCATTTGGCAAAACGACTGCTGGATGAAGATTACTCGGTCACGGCCATTGAAGCGGACCCGGACCTGGTTCGCCATGCCGACGACAACCTGGATGCCCGAATTATCAACGGGAGTGCAATGAGTATTGCCTGCTGGCAGGAAGCCGCTGCTGATCAGATGGATTATATGATCGCGGTAACTGACAACGATGCAGTGAATATGATGACCTCCATGATTGCCGATAAATTCGGCATTGCCTGCAAAATAGCCCGCGTTCGCTCGTTGGACTTCGGCCATGATGAGGCTGTTCTTCAGGGCAAGGATTTAAAAATCGATCTCTTTATCCATCCCGAGGAGCTGGCAGCACAGGAGATTGCCCGCCTGATTAAACGAACCTCGGGTGATGAAATCATCGAGGTTGCCCTGGGCCAGATGCAGGTGCTGGCGGCCCGCATTCGTGACGACTCGCCGCTTGCCAATAAGACGCTGATTGACATAGCAAAGGCCTACAATGAGTTTCCCTTTCGAGTTGTTGCCATATCACGGGGCATCACCACCATCATCCCCGGAGGAATGCACGAGATTTTACCCCATGACCAGGTCCTGATCATGGCCAATAAAGACGACCTACCCCGTCTGATTGAACTGACAGGCATTCAACAGCAGCGCAGAAACCGAATCATGATTCTCGGCGGGGGGTTGGTTGGCAGCCGACTTGCTGAATTACTCGACAAAGATATTCAGGTCCGCCTGATTGAAAAGGATGAGCAGCGGGCTACAGAACTCTCTTCCGCCCTCCCTCATACCGAGGTACTGCACGGAAACGGGTCGGACAAGCACGTCTTAGAAGAGGCTGGGCTGCTGGACATGGATACCTTTATCGCCACTACCGGCCAGAATGAGACCAATATTATGAGCTGCCTGCTGGCAAAACAGCTCATGGATATGGAAACAGAAACCTCCCTCCGTAATCTGAAGAAAACCATCTGCATGGTCAATAATACAGATTATATGGTCCTGGCCTCCACCAGCGGTTCCGACATTGTCCTGAATAAAAAAATCCTGGCCGGCAATGAGATCCTCACCTATATCAGCCGCAGTGAAC
>JBATKL010000020.1:0-6625 GCA_049669385.1 Candidatus Electrothrix sp.
AAAAATCGTTAACCCGGGGGTCGGCCAAGACTTTCTTGTAAAAGATATCAACTGCTGCATCGACCGCCTTTGCTCCACCAAGCTGTTCATAAATACTCGGACCTTTTTCTTTCTTGGGAGGTACGTGTGAAAAGCCCTTCTTTAGCTTCTCCATAAGAACCGGTAGCTCAGTTGGTTTTCCGGTCGTTTCAAACGTTACATTCTCCTCAGTCATGTCAATCACAGGAACAGCCGGAATCTCGGTCAATCCGTACCATTCAGTCAGATCAACTCCCTCTGGAAGATTGGTCAGCAGTTTTTCAGCAAGGGCCTGACCAGCCTGACGGAAACGAAGTTTCGCATGAACATTAAGCTGATGTCCTTTTCCAGGCGGATAAAGGATCGTGTACACGATATCACTATATCCCTTGGCAGGAATAAGGTTATTTTTGGCAAAGGATACGACTTTCCAGGGATCAACCTGGAATGTCTGATGCATGTCCATACCTTCGGAGTTAAAGACATGGGTATTGCCGTCCAGCTCACCTTTTTCATCCAGATAACCGCTCTTGATCAGCTCTTTGCCGTTCTCATCAGTAATCAAGACTTCAAGCCACATCTCGCGAACAGCAGTCAACGAGGTCGGCAGGCTATGTCCGGCTCGCCGGTTGTGAACCCGAACTCTGACCTTATATAGGTCACCCTTCTCATTGTACATCGGGTCAATTTCAATCTCAGCAGCCGCCTGAAGCCTCTCCACGGCCATCTGATACTTATTCCGCAAATTGGTCGCTAATTTTTCATCACCCTCTTTCTTGGCCTTAAGCTCGCCAAGGAAGTACATCAGGAAGTTGGCTCCATTAAAGTAATGGTGGTATTCACTGCGTTTCGGCTTGATAAACTCATCAGCAGAACGCTTGAAAGTTTCAATATCCACCATATGGCAATCCTGACACTGGATGCCATTCAGAGCGTACAAGCTTTTCTTCCACTCGCCATACGTAAACTCATAGGGAGTGTGCTTGTCATAATGGTAAACATGATGACAGCCCGCACAGAGTTCCGCCGTCAGATGCTTAGGAGATTCAACACATTCGTGAAAACCACCACCGCAACCCTCGTAGTTCGGAAAAGGGCCGTATTTGGTCAGCGTAACCGACCCATCGGCATTTTCACGACCCGGAGAAAGAACATAAGAACCGTTTTCCGGTTCATGGGACGGGGTCTCCCAATGCGTAAATTTCTTGATAGAATGACAGACATCACAGGAAACACCGGCCTTGGCCAACGGGCTGAGATTCTCGAAATCCAGCTCTGCTGTTTCACCCTTGACAAAGGCAGCAGGTGTATGACACCCTTCACACTGCTTGCTAATCTCTTTACCCACTGCTTTGATAGCCAGATTCAACTCACCAAGATAAATAGGATCCTGGAAGGCCATAGCGTGCATTGAGCCCTGCCACTCTTCATACTGCTTCGG
The DNA here is from genome assembly GCA_049669385.1 of Candidatus Electrothrix sp. Taxonomy (GTDB): domain Bacteria; phylum Desulfobacterota; class Desulfobulbia; order Desulfobulbales; family Desulfobulbaceae; genus Electrothrix. Next base: position 1,460 of record JBATKL010000020.1, read on the forward strand.
ATGACATCCGGCACAGGTTGAAATGGACGGCGCAGTGAAGTCGGCCTTGGTTTTTTCCCATTGCAGGTTTGATGGTTTAAAAGAAAGCAATTCAGGTTCCTTGGCGTCTTGAGCAAAACTTAATGTGGCAGCTAGAACCAACCCAGCTGCCAAGCCCATTGCCAAGCCTATGTATTTGCGTTTCATTACTCCTCCTTTTCTTTGTTCGTTACGGTTAAACAAGCACCCATTGTTATTCACAAACATTCTTTGTTATTAAAAACTATTATAGGTCAATCCTTCAAAAAGATACAAAGTTTTTTTTAAAAAAAAATATCTCAAATATAACAATAACTAATAGCACATAGCACTCAAAGAGGCAGAATATGCACCTCTTCCCTCGCCTCATGAATACCCTTAAGAAACAAACCGTTACGTCCATCTATCGAGACAGGTTCACTGAAGCTAATACGCACGCCATTGCTCATAGCATATTCACCGTTTTCAAAGACCTGAAGATCCCTGCATCCCACCACGCAGGTTTTCTCTAGGCGGGTGGCCACCACCGAGGCATGGGAGGTCTGACCGCCCCGAGCGGTGAGGAGCCCGTCAGCCATAGAGATTTCCCGGATATCCTCGGGAACGGTATCCTGACGGATCAAGATGAGAGGAACATCCGGCTGTTCCAGTCTCAGCTGTTGGATATTTTCTTCGGTAAAAACAGCCAGTCCAGACAAGGCAGAGCCGCTTACCCCTATCCCCTTGCCGAGAATATTATCCTGCAAGATCTCTGATTCTATAAAGACATTAAAACGTTCCTTCTTTTTCACCGTAATCATATCACGGGTCTGAAGGATATAGAGATCCTTAGCTCGGGGACCTTCAAAGGTGAATTCGATCTCCTGGGGATTCCATTCCTTGGTATAGACCAGATCACGGGCGATCCGGAGCAGCCTGGCATAAATGGCCGGAAATTTCAGCTCCAGAGTGCATTCGACAGGTCTGCCGTCAAGTTCGGCCTGTTCCACAGAAACAGGATAGCTGTTCACTAAGCCGGAAACGATATCCTCCCCCTGATCCCCCGAGGCATAATCACCCCACAGGGCCACTCGCCGCACCTTACGATAGGGATGAGCCGTAAACAGGACCCCGCTGCCCGCCTGCTCACTCATATTGCCGTACACCATGGACTGAACAATCACGGCGGTTCCCCAATCGTCAGACACATCCATAAGATGACGATATTGCATAGCTTTAGCGGTATTCCAGGAGGAAAGCACCATCTCTACCGCCCCAATTAATTGCAACCAAGGATCTTCTGGGGCACTGCGTCCGCGCCTGCGCAAGGCCGCCTGATAATCCAGGGCCAGCTCACGCATCTGATCTGGAGTAAACTGCCGCTTCAGGAGCACTCCGTGCTGTTTTTTATGTGCATTCATCACCCCCTGAAATTCCTCCCGTTCCATACCACCGGCCATGGCCCAAGATTGGAGAAAACGACGATAATTATCCCAAAGAAAATATTTTTTCTCAGGATGATGAGCCACCAGCTCCTCCACCAGCTCTTCGTTCAGCCCTACATTATGGATGGTTGTCATCATACCGGGCATGGACATGGCTGAACCGGAACGCACAGAGAGCAACAGGGGATCTTTTGGCGAACCAAACACTCGACCGGTCTGTTCTTCCAGGGTAGTGATAGCCCCCCGCACCCGCTGCATAAATTCATCCCTAGCCCGTTTAAAGCTTTGCACTGCCCGCCAGCAGCGAAAAATCTCTGTGGTAATAATAAAGGCTGGCGGAACCGGCTTCCCATCCCCGGCCAAGACCATCAGGTTGAACCCCTTATTGCCGAGATGAATCAGATTATGCGTCCGCAAATTTTCATTATACAAAGAGGAAATCGTCTGCTCGGGATTATAGGTCATGAGGAGATCAATAGTCTCGGCATCCAGAATATCCTTTTGCGCCTCCAGGGTATGGATAATCCGAGTAATGAAGTTATCCAGATGCTGCAAACCAAAGGTGGTGGCAATGAGATCCCGGAAAAAGGACTCAGACAAACGATCAATCGTGGACGTCATGTCCGAATCTTCCCAGAGCGAACGATACTTGATGAGAAGGTTCTCTTGCCCTATCTGAGGAATAATCATGGAAAGATTAGTCTGATGAACATTGGTATAATAGGCATAGATCACGTCCTTGACGCCCTCAGATAAGCCACGGACGATATCCAGATGCTGAGTGTACGTAAACCGCTTCATGGTGATGGAGGAACTGAGCAGACTGGTGTAGGTGTCCAGTCGCCGATTAGTGATGCCGTCCACCTTCAAGGCCCGCAAGAACAGAAGGAGATATTTGGAAATTCGAATAAAGGTTGCCTGAGTGATAAAACCCAAGTTAATAGATCGAGTCAGGCGTTCAATGTAAATATTGGCGAGATTTTCCAGGCGAAAGGTCAGGCCAAGGGCATCGAATTTACGCTCGGAATAACGACCGTAGACCGAGGGAATATCCACCGCAATATGTCTTTTGTAATAGATCTCTTCCTTGGGCTCAAATTTCTCCTCACTGAGGGTAATCTCTTTTAAGCGTTCCAGTTGAGTCAACAGAGCATCAAGACAGGTATAGGTATCACCCTTTTCCAGTACTTCGAGCAGCCCCTCCATCTCTGGAAAACCACTCTGGGCCGCCTGATGCAGTTGATGGCGCAACTCCTGCATGCCAAGACTGTACTTATGATGCAGCAGCTTGAACATCCTGACCAAGAGACTGAAGCGTTTCCGCTCTCCTGCTGAAATATCTTCCTGTTGGGCAAGCCAGGTATTACGCTCTTCCTTTTTCCAATCCAGAACCTCGTCCATGGAATGGATCTCTAGCTCCTGCTGAATCCGTCGGGTCAAAACATGCGGCTCATCAATAAACGGCCCTTCCGTGGCCACTTGGCTCAGGATCTCATCCGGCAGAAAAGGACGGAGATGCTTTTTATCCAGCGTTATCCAGAAGACAAAAATACCCCTTATAAACCCGACAATCAGGTTGGAGGATTCTACGTGGGATTGCTTGCGCAAAAAGTGAATGAGAACATCGTGCCGCTTATGCATCTCATCAAGCTCTGTCGAAACATCCCGCAGCTCCCCTTCCGCCCCGATCTCGTTAAAAAAGACCGGCATCAGCTTGGAGAACTGCTTGGCCAGATTATAAATGGGCATAATGGGATGATTGAGAAGATCAGTGATATCGCGTTGAAAAAGATCGGTATCCTTGACACAGGTCCCGGAAAGCTTGATATTGATGATCAGGGCGGAAAACAGGGTGGAACACCATTTGGGTTCCTGCATAATCAGGTTCAGCCAAACCCGAATATTGGCGAGATGGGCCGGATTGGTAATAGGCTGCCAGTCCTCATCCACACCCATAACATTGGCATACTGAAAACCGAAGCGGACCGTCTCAAAGAGAAAGGCCTCCACCAAACGCGAGTTGCTGCGCCGAAACACTTCGCCGCCGATCACCTGAATACATTGCAGCGAGGTATGCGGATACTTGCGTACATTAGCCTTAAGGAGATGAAAGGTCGTGACAAAAAACTGCTCAATTTCCTCAAAACTTTGTTTACGAATGAGCTGGATCAACGATCGGTTGATCTCACGCAGGCTTTCTTCATGAATCAAAGAAAGGCCGGAGGTATCCATGATCCGAAAGAGAAAAAAGAGCTTCCGATTTTCCGAAAAAGAGGCCTCCTGTTCATCATCAGTGTCAGGGGTCAACTGCTTGGGAATCTCCCGATACAGACGAACAATATCGATATGAGCAGGCAGTTCCATGAGCTCACTGAGTGCCTGATAGGAATCCTCCTCAATATCGATCAGGTCAAGAGCAGCCAGATGCTCCTGAAAACGATCATGCGAGATGGTTGCTAATAACGGACCGGTCTGCCATCTGCTACAAAACGAACCGCATTGTGATTCAAACCAGGGCTGCGGATTCTCTTCACTGAGCCAATAGCTGTAATTAAGCTGGAGAATCTTTTTCATCAGCCGGGCAAGAGGAGCACAGGAAAAAAAGGTATCCTCGTTGTCGCGACCGATTTTAATCAGGTGCTGAGCCATCTTTTTCATCGGATGATGCCCCTGAACCATGTACATCATCACGGTTTCATCAATATCATCCAGGCAAACCAGCCTGTCAAAAAAACTATCCAGTTGCTCCCGATACAGAGCCAGAGAATCAGTGTGCAAGGAGGCTATGAGTTTATCAGCATAGGCTAACATGGCCTCCATAGCCATTGAAACGACCTTGCCATTTTTTTTCGATTCGCTAAGGGCATCCAGAAAAATCTCTATAAACAGGAAAAAACAGACAGGCCCCTGCTCATGCCTGCGATACTGATTAAAATTTTTCAGAACAAAAGGCCGCAGTTCTGGGATAATCATCTGCCAGTTACGATAGGGATGGCTGATTTCATAGAGCAGATGTTCCAGCTTCTTTGCCACTCCCTGATATCGAGCCACGACCTCTTGGAGGACTCTGAAACGCTCTGGGATTTCTACGATACTGGCAGTTTCCTCTTTATTTGCTTCCCAGGCCTTGGATGTAAAACCGGATACTTGCTGATTACTCATAACCTCACCTCTCATGAACGGTGGAAAAGTTTTATCGGGATATATCTGGATATGCTGAGAATTCAAAGAGACTCAAAGATTCAACCCACGCAAGACCCCTCCCTCGGAAAACAAATCCAAGACAGTCAACGAAGCGGGCTGAACATCGAACAGAAGATAATTGCGGGGGGAAATCCCCAAGGCAAGACAGATCATGGTCCGAATCACGCCGCCATGGGTCACAACAGCCACGGTGTTAGTGCCAGTGCTGGTGCTGCTTTCCATCCCGCTGAAAACCGTGAGCATGGCCTTGACCCGCTCAATAAACGCAGCAACTGCTTCTCCTTCGGGAAAGGTAAAGTCCAGGTATTGATTCCAGGCCGGGAGCAGCTCCTCATCCTGGGCAGCAATATTAGCAAAGGTTTGGAGCTCCCAACATCCGAAGTCGATCTCGCGCAACCGCTGGTCATAGAGAGGTTTTGCGGCTGAACATCCTTTCTGCTGTAAATACTCCAGAGTCTGTCTGGTACGCAGCATGGGGCTGCAATACCAGCAATCAACATCCTTCAGCTGTGCTCTTATG
>JBATKL010000021.1:0-7317 GCA_049669385.1 Candidatus Electrothrix sp.
CGGATATGTGCCACCTCATTCCGACAGGACTGCCTCCCCTCCTGCCTTTTCACGCATACAGGGGCCAGGCTTCTTCTGTCAGTACAGTAAAATCAATAATATACATGAAGCGGAGACTTGCACTTGCGCATCACGACGATATGCTATATACTTTCAGTATACACTAGCATTTAAAAGGAGGTTCTTTATGCGTACCGGATCAGTTTTTGTCAATAATCGAACCCAGGCGGTCAGGCTGCCTGTAGAAACCCGTTTTCCTGGCTCAGTGAAAAAGGTTATCGTGCGAGTTGTGGGAAAAGATCGTGTGCTTTCACCGGTTGAAAATACTTGGGACAGTTTTTTCAAGTCCGACGAAAAAGTGACAGATGATTTCATGACAGAACGCGCTTCGCAGGAACAACAGGAAAGGGAAGCGTTCTGATGTTGAAATACATGCTCGACACCAACATTGCTATCTACGTCATCAAACGGCGACCATTAGAGGTGCTGGATACGTTCAATCGCCATGCCGGTCAGATGTGTATCAGCTCAATCACTTTTGCCGAATTGATGCACGGGGTGGAAAAATCTGCCAAGCCGGAACATAATCTGCGGCAGGTGGAGGATTTTTCCTCCCGGTTAGAAATTTTGGAGTATGGCAAAAAAGCAGCTGAACATTACGGCGACATCCGTGCTGATCTGGAACGGCGGGGAACACCGATTGGGGTAAATGATTTGCATATTGCTGGACATACCCGCAGCGAAGGGTTGGTTGTTGTCACGAATAATTTGAGAGAGTTTGAACGGGTTGCCGGGTTGCGAGTGACGAATTGGCTGTAATGGACTGCGTATACGGCTCATGTCCTGCATAGCCAGCCATCCCAAAAAGGATGAAAATCCTTTCAGTGTCGTCATACTTGCGTAGATCTGATTGAGGTGGCTCAAATCCGTTGACCCTTATTTGCGGCCTGCGATGCTGCAGCGCCTGTCAGCAGCAAAATCAACACAGTGAATATACCGACCAGCCTGTTGATTACTCCTGACGTCATAACAAAGGATTAATCATTTTAATCCCAGAATAATATTGTCCCGCATTGAGGTCTTCAGAGTATATACAGTCGCACCCGGCTGATTCAGCCGCACTGATAATGCAGGCGTCCCAAAAGCTGATACTGTAACTGCTTCGTATTTCGATCGCACGCCGAATCAGAGCGGGCTTAATGAGAACAACATCAAATGATTCCAGCAGGGTGAGCTGACGAAGAACGATAGCATGATCCTGTTTCAGCTTACTGAGAGCAACACTGGAATATTCTTGCAGAACCTGTGAGGAAATAACCCCCAGCCCGTTATCCATAAGCTCTTTGACCAGTTCAATAGCCTTACGCTGTTTTTGTGGATCACGGCGATCATTGGCGTAAACGATCAAATTTGTGTCGATGAATATTTTTTTCATGTCCTACGACTCCGGTCATGAATTTCATCTCTGTCAAATTTGTAGCCGGGTTCCGAACAACCAGCCCCGGTTTCTGCCAATTGAGCAAATTCCTGAGAACTTGCTCTTCTGTCATTTTCTCCGCTGATATTTCTCAGAAAATCCCTGATGATACTGTTCAGCGAAGTGCCCTGTTTTTTTGCGTACTGTCGACTTTTTCTTATGAGTTCCTGGTCTGCTGAAAGTGTAATATTCACCCTGCCCTCCTTTTGTATAATTTATACCTTATGTGTATCCTGTGCACCCTGTGTATTATAGTAAGGTAAAACTTTGCTAAAGTCAATATTGACAGCAAGTGCTTTGCAGCGTACTCTTCAGCTGGACTAGTTGCGTAGATCTGATTGAATGCAACGAAATCAGACGATTCGAGTAATACGTTGTCCGCTTTCGCTTCACTCAAGCACACCTACTTAACCTCACGTTATTAAAGCCTGTTTTTTATTACGGGACGAATAATCAATGCGTTAGAAAGATGTCAAATGGATTAACCTTCTCGTTTCCAGAATGTGAGGGCCGGATCAATAAGCAGGCAGAGTGCAGTTGCCACCACGGATGAATACGAAAAGAAGGCGAAAGAGACACATGGGGACACGAGCAAAGATTCGGATAGAAACGAAAGGAAGATATGTGTGTGCGAAATATTTTAATATGGATGGACATGTCGAGAATTGGGCTCCGATACTCATCACCGCATTACGACAGACGACCCTGGAAACGATTCTGAAAAATCGACAGTTATTCAAGTTTATGTGTGACGACTATGAACGTGATGAGTATTTGGATTATCTCTGTGAAGTTGATGTATCCGAGGAGCATTACAAGGTAACCGTCTATGGCTATAACAAGAAATTGCTCTTTGAAGGAACATTGGACGATTTTTCCGAACATTATGATGAGATTTAAAATTTCAGTCTCTTCATCCTGCTCTTACCCCATACCCCATCACCCCCAAACCTCGCCATGAAAAACTACCACATAAAAATGTCCCTGCCGGAGTTCAACGAATACATTCACCAAATTGTCCAACAGGGGACCCTAGACACGATCCTGCAACGCTATGATCAAGACGAACTGACCCTTCTCGCCGAAAAAATGACAGCCGACCTTGAACGATGGCGGGACAAGGAAAACATGTACCCCGAAGACTGGGAACAGGTCATTGCCGCGATCAACAGTAACAGTTCCTCCGAACCATCCAAACCGGACACCATTTTTCAAGAGGGCGGATGGAAATTACACCTCTCCTCCCGTGCGGTCGGTACACGAAGCGAGCATAAATACGGAACGCTCAGCTATAAAGGGGAGGTCGTCCACGGGCGGGAACTCGGGGAAGAGAAAGATACGGATCTGGGATTGGTGCGATATTACGGCGAATCACCGAATGAAATGTCGCCCTGGGAGCGCACCGGCTGGCATTTTTGCTGAGGAGACCGATACGTTTTGGTAACCCACGCTGCGAACTCTTCAACAAGTAGCCTGTTGCCCCATGCTCTGCCACCTCCATATTCATGCTCTCTGCTTCTACCCAACCGGTAAAATCAACAAGCTACAAGAGACGGCGACTTGCACTTGCGGATCACGACGACATGCTATATGCTTTCAGTATTTTGCCGAGTTAATGCACGGGGTGGAAGTCACGAATAATTTGAGGGAGTTTGAACGGGTTGCCGGGTTACGGGTGGCGAATTGGCTGTAATGGACCGCGTATCCGGCCCACATCCTGCATAGCCAGCCATCCCCAAAAGGATGAAAATCCTTTCAGTGTCATCATAGTTGCCTATGCCGTGCTGCTGAATCTGATGCGGGATCAGTAGAACGACTGGTCGATGTGCTGGACGTGAGGGTTGACGTGTGATTAAGGAATCTATCACGGTCAATAGACTGGAAAGCTTCCATTTGTTAAAAATATTGGGCTGCGAATGTTGTAGTAAATACCAATTCATGGAATAAATATGAAAAGTAGCATTTTATTGTTTGTCGCGGCGCTTATACCTGGAATTGCTGTACATAACCAAAACCCTACTCAAGATTTTGTGGCAATTCTTCAGGAGGCATTTGACAATCAACAGAGCGATATTCAAGTTCAGGGAGAAGGTATTGTTATAAGACTTTTATCTGATGATCTCGTTGCGCCACGTCACCAAAGATTTATTATACGAATAAGCCCTAAGCAAACATTGCTCATAGCTCATAATATTGATATCGCAAACAGAGTCCCAGATTTACAATTAAATAGCACCATAGAATTTTACGGAGAATATGAGTGGAACGCAGAAGGTGGTGTCATTCATTGGACGCATTCTGACCCAGATGGCGATCATTTAGATGGCTGGCTAAAATATGCTGGTAAAACATACCAGTAATATTTACTGCTGTTTCGGGCTGTCACAGTCGGAAAAATCAATTCAGAATCTATTTAAAATACTTATGTGCCTGATAAGCGATAAAAATGGCCGCCCCACCAGTATAATACGATAAAAGCAACATCCTGAACGTCATAACAACCCACACCCGACAAAGAGGAAGGCCATGTTAAGCCAATTAAAGCTGAATGAAACAACCGTGGTAACCATTGACTGGGATATGACCCCGGATCTCGCCTTCTGCACCTTTTCCGCCAAAGGTCTGCGGGAGGAACTGATTAGCACCAAGGAACGGACCTGTTATTTCTTTATTGATAACTGGGGGGATGCGCCGAAGCTCTGTCTCATGGAGCGCGGGGTCAGATATGTGCATATTCTTGCGGAGATCACGGCACCCAAGGAGATCGTGCTTGCTTGTATTTTTCGGCAGGGAGCCAAGGAATCCACCCGTGAAAATTTCCCTGTTGATGACATCCTACAGGAATGGCTGCTGGCCGAGGTCGTGGACCGGGAGAGCAGCCCATATCTCCTGCTGACGATTGCGCAGCAGCCCGAAGCGGAGGATATGGGAGAACCGCTCCCGTCTGCCGGGGACATCGAATTCAGCAGCGAGATGATCCTTCTGCCTTGGGAACCGCGTGAGCTGTCAGAAGAACAGGTCGAGGTGCTTATCAGAGACAGGAATTTCTACGATGTTCGGCTCAATCCGCAGGGTAATTTTGCCAATATTTTAGCCGATACTGGGGACGAACTCACAGTCTTTGATGAGCGCACCAACCTTCTCTGGCAGCGAACCGGGCTTGACCTCTGTTCAATCCGCACCATGAAGGCAAAAATCGACGAACTGAACAGAGCAGGATTCGCCGGTTTTGATGATTGGCGCATGCCCTCCCCGGAAGAGGCCATGTCCCTGATGGAACCGACAGCCAATGCAAAGGGGATGCATCTCCATCCCTGCTTTTCCAAAGAACAGCCTTTTATCTTTACCAATGCCCGTCGCAGCCCGACCGGCTATTGGTTTGTCGATTATGCGCAGGGCAAGACCTATTGGTCTTCCGGCACCGTGCCCGGAGGTTTTTGTAGGCTCTGTCGGAAGAACGAATAAGGGGAAAAAGGGGCTTTCCCTCCTGTTGACTCATCAGACTGAGCCCTTTCCCCCTGCCCTCTCCCCTCCCCTTTCTGTTGACATCCCCTGCACATGGCTTTAAGTTGCGCCTTCGCAACCTCCCCACCAGGAATCCGACCAACTCTAGCCAGCAGCAAATACCATGTCATCCATGCTCTCCATGCCCTATATCGCCGATCTCCACATCCACTCCCGCTACTCACGCGCCACCAGCAAGGCCAGCAACCTGCACGGCCTGGCTGCCTGGGCCGCCATCAAAGGCATTGATGTTGTTGCCACCGGGGATTTCACCCATCCGGGTTGGTTTGCTCATTTAGCTGAGAATCTGGAACCGGCAGAACCCGGTCTTTTCCGCCTCAAAAAGCAGCCGAATTTTGCCGAGCTGGCCCCGATCCTGCCACCCGGTGTGCAGCCAGACACCTCGCATATTCGTTTTCTCCTCAGTGCTGAAATCAGCTCCATCTATAAGCGAGGCGGCAAGGTGCGCAAGGTCCATAACCTGCTCTATGCCCCTGATCTGGACGCGGTCCGGCGGATCAACACGGTGCTGGCCGGGATCGGTAATCTGCATTCCGACGGACGCCCCATCCTCGGCCTGGATGCCAAGATCCTCCTGGAGATCCTGCTGGAACAGGCCCCAGAAGGTTTCCTGGTGCCAGCCCATATCTGGACCCCCTGGTTCTCCCTGTTCGGGTCCAAGTCCGGCTTTGATGCCATTGAGGAATGTTTTGACGATCTGAGCAGCGAGATATTCGCCCTGGAAACTGGCCTATCCTCAGACCCGGAGATGAACCGCCATATCTCGGCCTTGGATCGCTTTTCCCTGATTTCCAACTCCGACTGCCACTCCCCCTCCAAGCTGGGCAGGGAGGTCAATATTTTTGCCACGGACCTGAGCTTTCCAGCCCTGAAAGAGGCCCTGCGTAACCCCGTTGATGAGCAAGGTAAGCAACGCTTCCAGGCCACAGTGGAATTCTACCCGGAAGAGGGCAAATACCATTGCGACGGCCACCGCAAATGCGGGGTCTGCCTGGAACCGGCCCAAACCGTGGAAGCCGAAGGCATCTGCCCGCAATGCGGCAGGCCCATGACCATAGGGGTGCTCTACCGGATCATGGAGCTGGCTGACCGGGAGGCTCCGGTCTGGCCCGAGGGTTCCCCGGCTGTCCATAGCCTGATCCCTTTACAGGAGATGCTGGGCGAACTCTTCAACTGCGGTCCGGCCACCAAGAAGGTCAACACGGTTTACAGCAAGTTGATCAATACCTTTGGTTCTGAGTTCAAAATCCTCTTGGAAACACCCATTGAAGAGCTCAATACGGCCTCACCCCTGCTGGGCACGGCTGTTCAGCGGGTCCGGGAGAATAAGGTCATCCGCAAGCCCGGCTTTGACGGTGAGTTCGGGGTGATCCGGGTTTTTGAGGAGCATGAACAGGAGCAGCTGGCTGGTCAGCTCAATCTGTTCGGTGTGACCCCGGCCAAGCCCCGCAAGAAAAAGGCAAACAAGGCGGTGATCAGCAGGAAGAAGACACAGGTCAGCCGCCTGCCTGCCAAAAAAACACTGAACCCGGCACAGCAGGCAGCGGTGGACAGCGATGCCCAACGGGTCATTGTCCAGGCCGGACCCGGTACGGGAAAGACCCATACCCTGGTACAGCGAGTTGTCCGGCTGTTGGCCCAGAAGCAGGGGGCGATCACTGTGATCACCTTTACCAATAAGGCTGCGGAAGAACTCCGCCAGCGGCTGGCTTTGAAGGATGGCCCCCCTTCTGTCCGAGTGGACACCTTTCACGGCTTCTGCCTCTATTGGTTGCGCCGCCATAATCCTGACCTCCAGTTAGCCGGGCCGGAAATGCGGGCCTGGATCTTCCGCAAACAGTATCCCCAGCTCAGCGAGCAGGAGCGCAAACAACTCCGAAGGGAGACAGGTCTCTTCCTTGCTGAGCAGGCGGCCCTGCCGGAATCGGCTGATTACCCGGAGGCCGCCCTCCACCTCCAACCCTATTTCACCTCTCTCCGCGAACAGAACCTGCTGGATCTGGACGAGATTATCCCGGCCTGCACAGCCCTGCTGCATAAGGAGAAAAATTTTACTGAAGAGCTGCGCAAGGCCACGGCCCATCTGCTGGTGGATGAGTTTCAGGATCTCAATGCAGCTCAGTACGAGTTAGTTCGTCTGCTGGCTGAGACGGCCACGATCTTTGCCATCGGTGACCCGGATCAGGCTATTTACGGTTTTCGCGGATCAACCCCAATCTGGTTTCAGCGATTTGTGGATGAGCAGGAGCCGGAGTTCCATCAGTTGGCAACCAATTACCGGAGCGGGGCTGATATCCTCAAAGCGGCAAGCGCGG
>JBATKL010000022.1:0-4007 GCA_049669385.1 Candidatus Electrothrix sp.
ATGATTGCCTGTCCCTCATCTCCAGACAACGTGGTCAAGGTCAGTGAGGTCGCTGGTAAGCCTGTAGCTCAGGTACTGATCGGCTCCTGTACCAACTCCTCCTTGCGTGACCTGACCGCTGTGGCAATGATCATGGAAGGTCGGGACGTGCATCGTGATGTGAGTTTCGAGATAAATCCGGGCAGTCGTCAAGTCATTGAGAATCTCACCGATCAAGGCGATGTTATGCCGTTGCTCAAGGCCGGGGCGCGTATCCATCAATCTGGCTGTCTCGGTTGTATCGGCATGGGACAAGCTCCGCCCACCGGCATGAATTCTCTGCGAACTGTTTCGAGAAATTTCCCTGGACGATCTGGCAATAAGGGTGATCAGGTTTATTTATGCAGCCCGGAAGTTGCTGCGGCTTCAGCCGTCAAGGGCGTGATTACCGACCCCCGTGATCTGGGCGAGTATCCTTCCTTTGAGTTACCTGCAACCTATCTTCCCGGTGATGAGCGGATTGAAAAGCCCTTGACAGAGGAAGAGAGCGCCAGGGTGGATATTGTTCGCGGTCCCAATATTGCCCCCTTCCCGGAATTCACGCAGCTGCCTGAGACCTGGAAGGGCAAGGTGGTTTTGAAGCTGGGCGATAATATCACCACCGACCATATTATGCCTGCCGGTGCGGCTATCCTGCCCTTACGGAGCAATATTCCGGCGATCAGCGAATATGTTTTTTCTCAGGTCACAGACTCGTTTGCTGCTGATATGAAGGAAATGACCGACTCGGGATACTTTGGGGCGGTGATCGGCGGTGATAACTACGGTCAGGGCTCCAGCCGTGAGCATGCTGCCTTGGCCCCCCGCTACCTTGGTGTGCAGGTTAAATTGGTCAAGAGCTTTGCCCGTATTCATAAGGCCAATCTGATTAATTTTGGCATCCTGCCGCTGACCTTTGTTGATCCTGATGATTACGATAAGGTGGAGCAGGGGAGCGAGATCGTTATTCCCGGTATTCGTGAGGCTGTGGCTTCCGGTGCGGAGACCATTACGGTGGAAATCGACGGGAAGCCTGTTCAGGCCCGCTGTGAGCTTTCCATACGGCATCGAGAGATCATGGTAGCAGGTGGCCTGCTGAACTGGGCCAGATAGATGAAAGAGGGGAGGAGCTTTCGGTTTTTTTGCGTATTTTGCCTGCTGGACAAGCAATAAAAAAAGTCGGTAGTAAAAATGATACTCATTGAAAATATTAGATAAATTTGTTTTTTCATTAATTTAATGATAAGACGTGTCTTTTTTTATATGCTTCGATTTTCTTGATCTTTTCCTGTAAAAAAAACTGTACAGGTTGACGGTGAAGGGAGGCCCTTACTTTTAAGGAAGAAAGGCTATGTTCTTTATTTTCATTGATATTGTACAGAATTTTCTTTTTCGAGGTCTGTGGCACAGTCTATGCAATAAAAAGAATGTTCTTCATCTCTTCTTTTTTGGCCGGCTCTTCCTCTTTTGGTTGAGCCGGTTTTTTTTATTCTTCTCCCTCCTTATTTCTGATACAATCCTTCCAGTTTGGCTCATTTTCAACGTGTACGACAATGCAAGGGGGGTGTAAGGGCGTTGTAAGGGCGTTGTATTTTTTCTGGGTATTGCATGCGAGGTAAAAGTATGCTAGATCTACGCTAGATCTACGCTCGATATTTAGAGCGATTATTTAGAGCGATTTCAAGGCGTTTTTACGGAAAGATGCTCGCCTTGCTTCAAATCTGCGATTGTATTTTCAACTTGACAGATAGATTTATCGGTTTAAAATATGAATAGCCATTCATTATGAAGACGTCAGCTTCATGGCCTGTTTTTTATTTTAAGTAAAAAACGAAGACCTTGTGCGGCCTCTGTACTTACGGTAGATATACAATGAAAAATTACAGCTAAAATACGTCCCTTGCAGGAATCCAAAACAACATCCTGGGCCAAGCCCTTTTTTTATCTCGGTGATACCTGTCTCTATCTACTTGCTGATGCAGGTAGGATGGGGATCTTTTTATTTGCAGCCTTAGCTGGCCTGTTCAAGCGCCCTTTTCGGGGGAAAGAATTTCTTAAGCAGCTCCATTTTATCGGATTTGGTTCTCTCACGGTGGTGTTTTTCACCGCCTTGTCTACCGGCATGGTGCTCGGGTTGCAGGGCGTGTACACCCTGCAAAAATTCGGGGCTGACGGCATGCTGGGCTCTGGAGTTGCTCTGACTTTGATTATGGAGCTCGGTCCCATTTTAACGGCTTTGATGGTGGCTGGGCGGGCAGGCTCTGCCATGTGTGCTGAAATCGGCATTATGCGGATCTCTGAGCAGATTGACGCCTTGGAGTGCATGGCTATTGATCCTTTTCGCTATCTCATTACCCCGAAATTTTTAGCTGCAATTATTTCTGTGCCTCTGCTCACGGCCATGTTTGACGTTGTCGGTATCTTTGGTGGCTATCTTACCGGGGTGCACATGATGGGTGTGAGTTCAGGCTCTTTCTTTAACGGTATGATGAACAGTGTTACGAACCACGATATTCAGCTCGGCCTGATTAAGTCCTTTGTTTTTGCCTTTTTGTTGGTTTGGATCAGTACGGGACGCGGCTATTTTGTTTTGCAGATCCGAGGGGCAGGGTTCGGGGCTGAAAGCGTGAGCAAGGTGACCACTCAGGCGGTTGTTCTTTCTTCAATTTCCGTTTTAATCTTTGATTATCTGCTCACAGCAGTGCTGCTTTAAGGGGCCAAGGATGGTTACTAAAACGGAAAATACTCCGGCTGTTGAGTTTATTGACGTTGTGAAATACTTTGGGGAATGGGGCCAGAGGCATCGGGTTCTGCATGGTGTCAGCTATTCGGTTCCTCGGGGGAAAACCACTGTTATTGCAGGGGGCAGCGGCCAGGGCAAGAGTGTGACACTGAAGCTGGTGCTCGGCTTGCTGAAACCGGATTCTGGTCAAATCCTGGTGGATGGCCAGGAGGTCACCCGCTTAGGACGGAAAAAACTTCGCGACCTGCGGATGAAATTCGGGGTATTGTTTCAGGGAGCGGCTTTGTTTGATTCCCTTTCTGTGTTTGAGAACATCGCGCTACCGCTCCGGGAACGGACCCGCTTAACAGAACAGGAAATTCAGGAACGCGTTGCTGCCACCTTGGAAACCTTGGAGCTTACTGGTCATGAAAAGAAATTTCCAGCCCAGCTCAGCGGTGGGATGCAAAAACGGGTTGGGTTGGCCCGTGCCCTGCAACTTGAGCCGGAAATCGTACTGTTTGATGAGCCGACAACCGGGCTTGATCCGGTGATGACCCAGGATATCTATGATCTGTTTCGACGGACACAGAAAGAATTGGGGTATACCGCGATTATTGTCAGTCATGATATCCCCAAGGTTTTTGACTTGGCTGATCAAATTGTCCTGCTGAATAAAGGGGAGGTTGATATCTTTACTGATGTTGCCCAGATCAAATATTCAGAAAAACCCCATATCCGTGAGTTCGCAGAGATGACTCTCGGGGATTTGTTCAAAGGCGACAGCAAGAAGGGCTGAGCCGCAGAGTTCATGCAGTTTTTGGGATTTTTTTAAATTGTTCAATTGGAGTTTGAGGGAGTATGAGGTGAATAATTCTCGTGTAGAAATAGCCGTTGGTCTTTTTCTTGTTCTCGGTTTTGCCGCTTTTGGTTGGCTCGCCCTTCAGCTCGGTGAGGTTTCATGGCTGGGTGAGGGCACGACCTATACCTTGTACGCTGAGTTTGAAAATGTCTCAGGGATAAAAACAGGCGCTGATGTTCAGATAGCCGGAGTTACGGTGGGATCGGTAACTGCGCTGCGTCTGAACAAAGATGATTTTGCTGTTGCCACTCTCAGGCTGGATAAGGATATTCATTTGGCCAAAGATTCTATAGCCTCGGTCAAATCACAGGGGATTATTGGTGATAAACTTATCCAGATCACACCGGGCGGTGATGAGGAAATGTATCAGGCTGGTGACGTCATTGTGGATACGGAATCTTCAGT
>JBATKL010000023.1:0-2222 GCA_049669385.1 Candidatus Electrothrix sp.
GGTTTCTTCCATGCCCGGTGTCTTCCGCATGTCCGTGGATCAGCTCAAAAAAGAAGCGCAATCTTGCCTGGAAGTGGGTGTGCGCTCCGTGATTTTGTTCGGTCTGCCCGAGAAAAAAGACCCGATGGGCTCCGGTGCTCATGCTCAGAACGGCATTGTTCAGCAGGCTATTAAGGAACTGAAAAACACAGCTCCAGACATGACTGTGATTACCGATGTCTGCCTTTGCGAGTACACGGATCACGGCCACTGCGGATGCCTGAAAGGGGAGGAGGTGGATAACGACACCACCTTGGAACTGCTGGCCCGCACAGCCCTGTCCCATGCCAAGGCTGGCGCGGACATGGTTGCGCCCTCGGATATGATGGACGGAAGGGTGAGCGAAATTCGCAACAGCTTGGATGAAAACGATTTTCATAACGTGCCCATCATGTCCTATGCGGTCAAGTATGCCTCGGCCTTTTACGGCCCCTTTCGGGATGCTGCCGACTGTGCGCCCCAGTTCGGCGACCGACGCAGCTATCAGATGGACCCGGCCAATACCCGCGAGGCCCTGCGGGAGGCCACTCTGGATGTGGATGAAGGCGCAGACATCCTGATGGTCAAACCAGCGGTTGCTTATTTGGATATTATCAGCCGCTTGCGTGATGAGTTTGACCTGCCTATTGCGGCCTATCATGTGAGCGGTGAGTATGCCATGATCAAGGCGGCAGCAGCGAATGGCTGGATTGACGAAGAACGGGTCATGGCCGAGACCCTGCTCTCCATCCGCCGAGCGGGCGCGGATATTATCCTGACTTATTTTGCTAAGGATATGGCGAAATTGCTACAAAGGTAATCTTGACAGTATTTTTGACCGATTGAAGAGGTCGAGAGCTATTGAGCGACGATGTAGCCCCCTAAGGCCGGGACGGATTTTTTTGTTCCGGCTTTGTTTATAGCAGGTCCGCAAGAGAGAATAATGTTCAGCAAGGAACCGTGTGGCCAACCAGTTGTCCATTGACACGTTACGTTACAGACAGATTAAGCCCGCCCTCTTTTACCTTTATCCCACTCACCCTCAAGACAAGCTTTCCTCCCCAGCCCCTCCGTCCGCACTCCTCCATTCCCTCGGTTTCCCCTCTCATCTGACGTATCTCCTTGCAATTTTCAAGACCATACGATAGTGATTGAAGAGTTTCGTTTTTTTAAAAGGGGATCAATTTCACGAAAATAATCACTGCACCAAGGAATTCTATGCATACCTTTCTGCTCCCTTGTTTTTTATTCATGGCCCTTTTGCTCTCCTCACCTTCGCTGCTCCGTTGTGCTGAAAAAGCTCCTGCTTCGGATGCCTCGGAGCCTCTAGAGCTCTTGCGCCAGGATATCCATATTGCCTTTGATCTTGCATCCTCAGAGATGCAGGGAAAGGCCACTCTCGTTCTGCCGCCGAAGAGAGCACTCAAACTCTCGTTAAGCGGGCTGGAGAAAATACGAGTACTGGTCACAGAAACAAAGCAAGAAATAGCTCCGAACAGCGACCATACCCTGACTCTGGACCCGGCAGCGCAGGAGCGCACCCTTTCCCTGAGTTGGCAGATAACTGCTCCGCCACCGGGCAACGACACAGGTAATCTGATCACCCCGCAAGGCATCACCCTGACCGGCTCCTGGCATCCGACAACGGGTGAGAACATGATTTTCTCCCTCAATGCAAAGCTGCCACCTGACTTTTCCGGGGTGACCGAGGCTGACGAGATAGAGATTACAACAGAGGGCGAGCAAAACATCCTCAAGGCGACAGCTCCCCAGCCCCTGCGTGCCATCAACTTTGCGGCTGGTCCGTACACAGTTCTCTCGCGCCAGCTCAATAACCTAACGCTCTACAGCTATTTTTTTGCAGAAGATGAAGAGCTTGCTCCAGCCTACCTGGATAAGGCTGTAGAGTACATTCAGCGCTATGAAGCACTGATCGGCCCCTTCCCCTATACGCGATATGCCATTGTCGAGAATCGGTTGCCCACCGGCTACGGCATGCCGGGCTTCACCCTCTTAGGACAAACGGTCGTTCGACTGCCCTTTATCAAGGACATTTCCCTAGGACATGAGATCCTTCATTCCTGGTTTGGCAATGCGATTAATGCGATTGAGAATGATGCGAGCGGCAACTGGTGCGAAGGCCTGACCACCCTGCTGGCGGATCAAACCTATGCCGAAGAACAGGGAACCGGCACTGCCTATCG
>JBATKL010000024.1:0-3570 GCA_049669385.1 Candidatus Electrothrix sp.
AGGAAAAGGGCATTGAAGCCCTGACGGACATCGAAGTCATCGAGCTTTTGCTGACCTTTGGCACCCCCCGTTCCGACTGCAAACAGGCGGCGATAGATGCTTTGGCAAAATTTGGTTCCCTGCCCAAAATCCTCTCCCAAGGCACCATCAATGTGAACACGGTCTATCCCCGTGAGCTGATCAAATCGGCCCTGGCCCGTCATGCCGCCTCCCTTGTGGTTGCCCATAATCATCCTTCAGACAGCCTTCGCCCTTCGACCCAGGATGAACAGCTGACCCGCACCCTGTATTTGATGTGCTCGTTCATGAATATCAACCTGTTGGATCACTTGATCATCGGTGCCGGAGAAACCGTGTACAGTTTTGCCGATCATGGCCTGATGGACGCTGTCCAGAAGGATTGTGCAGATATTCGCTCCCGCCATCAAGTCCAATCGGATCAGGAGTCAGATATCGCCCGGTATCAGGATTATAATACCGATTCCAATTATAATGCAGTCCAGTTTCTGCATCAAAGTACTGTCCCGGAAAGCGAATATTATTGGTGATGGTTTCGGTGAGAACCTGCGCTTTACCGAAAGGCAGGAATGCGGCTTTCCAGACCACGGTGCCTGTCGCATCCACAATCTGCTGCGGTGTGCCGAGATGGTCGCTGATGACATAATACACCCCGGCCTGTGTGCCGTGCAGTTTCAGTGCAACGAGGTTGCCGTTTTGGTACACATAATCCCGGAGCGGGCTGCCGTCACCGGCGGTTTCAGCGATCAGGCGGCCCTGGAGGTCGTAGTGAAAATGGGTGGTTGTGCCGGAGACGGTTTTTTTACCCGTCTGCCGAAGGGATCATAGGAATTTTATTCTGTTCACGTAGTGTCTTTTGACTCTGTAGCCAGATTGTAGGAGTCAATAATACTATTCTTTGAAAAATCAAACCGTTTTATATTTTTAACAAAAATATCTTTATTTATTATTTCTGAAATAAGAGTATCAGTTAACGTACCCTCCTTTCGCAAATACTTTGAATAAAGATATAAAAACCTTAGCTTGTTTGGCAAAGTTACATCAGGAGTTGTTATGGTCTGCTCAATAGCATGACAGTGATCTAAAAAGCCATTTTCCGTTATATAGTAAATAGTATATTCGAAATCATTTTCTTTCTCGCTGTGCTCTGTGGGAACTTCTACTATAACACCATAGGCTCCATTAGTTGATGGTGAATATTTATTTTTTATTTTTGGAAGGACAAAGACAATATCGCCAATCTTATACTTATAAATGCACTCATGTTGAATTGGTTCAGAGTTATCATTGAGCTTACCCAATTCTTCTATAAGCTCACCTTTTATGCTGTAGGTATATTTTCGTTCATAAGTATCTGTGTTATCAAGTTTATACTCAACTATTTCAGTCCGATAAAGAATACAATCTTTATCGGTAGCATCTTTATCCTCTAGGGAGCCTAAAAACTTTTTTGCTAGTTTAAATGTAGGAAAAATTGCTTCCTCGTCTATGCGTATACCTCCAAAATCATCAATTAATGTATATTCACGAGCAATGAAAAAAGTTTTTTTACTATTCATAGTTACCTCTATTCGGACTATTATGTCCGGTCATTTTCGCACTCATTCCCTGGAGCGCATTTTGCGGGATTTGTAAGGCATTCAATCTGCCAAGGAAAAAGAATAAATGGTTGTATGCCTTTTAATCCCCAACCATAAAGCTTGTTAATCATCTTTTTTACTTTTCGCGGAGGTTCAGGGCCATGGCGAGTGGTGCCATCTTTGTTTACAGCACCTCCACTTCTTGAATTATCCTTTTTACCCCAATGAATATGTTCTCTTCCTCCAGGGTGGGTTTCTGGTCGCGTTATACTATATTGTGATAACCCCTCCATATCAATCCTATTCACCGGGTTCCCACCCACATAAGCAAACAGATTCATCCCCCCATCCAGCCCAATAGGATCAGGAGTAAGATACCGCCCGGTATCAGGATCATAATACCGGTTCCAGTTATAATGCAGTTCGGTTTCAGCATCAAAATACTGGCCCGGAAAGCGGATATTATTGGTGATGGTTTCGGTGACAATCTGCGTTTTACCGAAAGGCAGGAATGCTGCCTTCCAGACCACGGTGCCTGTCGCATCCACAATCTGCTGCGGTGTGCCGAGGTGGTCGCTGATAACGTAATACACTCCTGCCTGCGTGCCGTGCAGTTTCAGTGCGATGAGGTTGCCGTTTTGGTAGATATAATCCCGGAGCGGGGTGCCGTCACCCGCTGTTTCAGCGATCAGGCGGCCTTGAAGGTCGTAGTGAAAATGAGTGGTTGTGCCGGAGACGGTTTTCTTGACCCGTCTGCCAAAGGGGTCATAGGCGTATTCCGCAACGGTCGTCGCACCCTGTTCGACTTTGATGAGTCTGCCCAGGGGGTTATAACTGTACGTATACACCCCGTCCGAGGTGATTCTGCCGCTGTTGTCATGAACATAGCTGCGCACGGAGCTGTCCGGGCGGGTGACGTAGTCCAAGTGGTTGTTGCCGTTTACGGTCACGTATTCGGAGCGGCCTGTGTCAGTTATCCGTCGAAGCCAGACCTGAACCCCAGGGCAAAAGCATGACTTGCCCATAAGAAATCAATAAGTTACAACTTCGAGCTTTTGGGGCTAAAATTAGGGGATACTGGGACATGCTACTTTTTCGACACTTTTTATGTTGTTCTTTACACAAATAGGCCAGCATACCCAGGCACGATAACACGGGAACAATATTTTGCTGAATTTATAGCAAAAGTCATGCGTTTGCCGTGACCTGCGGGGCTACTATTCACCACCATAAAAATCAAATTTAAGACCAACTCTTGATGAAGATAAACAGCGAATGAGATGAGGACTAAAATCCAACATTACATTACCAGAGGTAAAAATCCCTAATAGAAAATGGCAAGCCCCGCCAGTTTCGATAATGTTGTTTAAAGAATCTCTGTCGTATAATTTTAATTGATCATCAATAAAATTCTCTACAGACACATCCTCAAAACTCAGCGGATCTTTATGAAGTAAAAAACTCACACTCGTTCTCTTATATACACCCCCAATTAATGCACCACGGTTTGTCTTTTTCGGCATCCCGACTGATTTAGAATATCGAGTAGGCAACTTGAAAATATTCTCAATTTCAGAAGCGGGAAAACTCGGATGCGAAACATGAAAGGTAAGCCTGAATGTTGAGGATGTATTCATTAATACCTACTGTGCCATCAGGTGCAACACCAGTCCATGAATCACCTTTGCCCATTCCATCGTGTGCAGCATCCTTAATACCATGAAGTTTATCCTTATCCCACCCTTTATCTTTCTTTACTTTATCAATATCTTTTGTCCCGAAGGGGCAATTGCGAGGTCTTTTAGTATTCTGATTCTTCTTAGGTTTTTTTGGCTTTTTGCTAAATATTGGTTGAGGTTTTGGAGTGGCAGCCCACAAGAATGATCCTACTAGTGCTACATCTCCCGTAATAGTCAATGCTGTTATGCTGAATGTAGCTGTGAAAATAAATAATCCCTCTGGATAAATAGAA
>JBATKL010000025.1:0-10438 GCA_049669385.1 Candidatus Electrothrix sp.
CCGGTCACAAGCACTAAGCCAATGCGGATCGGTGTCCTCCGTGATGCCGCCTTTCAGTTTTATTATCAGGAGAATCTGGAGGCCCTGCAAGAGGGTGGGGCAGAGCTGGTCATGATCAACGCCTTGACTGCCGAGGCCCTGCCGGACGACCTGGATGCCCTGTATATCGGTGGCGGGTTCCCAGAAACCAGTGCCCGACAGCTGGCCGATAATGTCTCTTTTCGTGATTCGGTTCGTCAGGCAGCAGAGCAGGGACTACCCATTTATGCGGAATGCGGCGGTCTGATTTTTCTCGGCAGGTCAATCATTCTTGATGGAACTGAATATCCCCTTGCTGGGGTCTTTCCGGTGACCTTCAGCATGTCGACCAAGCCGCAGGCGCATGGCTATTCCGCCTTTACGGTTGATCAGGAAAATCCCTTCTATCCCCTGGGTACCCAAATAAAGGGGCACGAATTTCGCTACTCGGTTGTGGAAAGCTGGGATGGAGGTACAGAAGATCTGGCCTTGCAGATGGAGCGGGGGACCGGATTTCAGGGGAATCGCGACGGTCTGGTGAAGAATAATGTCCTGGCCCTGTACACCCATGTCCTTGCGCCGGGGACCCCGGAATGGGCGGCAGGGCTCCTGCGGGCGGCAGCCGAGTAGGGGGCCCCAGGGTTGAAACCCTGG
Organism: Candidatus Electrothrix sp.; assembly: GCA_049669385.1. Classification (GTDB taxonomy): domain Bacteria; phylum Desulfobacterota; class Desulfobulbia; order Desulfobulbales; family Desulfobulbaceae; genus Electrothrix. The sequence goes on from JBATKL010000025.1 coordinate 673, forward strand.
GCTATGTTCGGTGCGTCCCACCAGGACGGTCTTTCTTCCGTGTCCCGGAGGGACAGCCAATAATAGCCCCGTGATTTATCGCGGGGCATGAATGCGGAAGCTGGGTAGGGTGCGGCACCCTACAGCTAAAATTGAAGTCTTCGGTTGTCGGAGTTACCTATCTCACCAGAAGAACTTGCTATTGCCTTGAACTGCTGAATATTTTTCCCGTTATTCCCTTGTATATTATTATTATGCAGGAATGTCTCAGAGAGGCTCTCGTGCGGATACCCGACAACCGCATTGCCGCTTCTGCTGTTCGGCGTACCGGTCTGATTATCTTTTATTATATTGCCTTGAGCAAGAAGGCCATTTTTATGGAGAGAGGAAATAAATATACCGCACTGTCGATTGCTATGTACTGAATTATTCTTGATCTGAATTTTGCTCTCTTCTTCCGCATAAACAGCATTGGCAGTGCCGGGATTAATAGCAATGCCGATAATGTTGTCACGTATTTCGTTATTCGCAATCTGCGGATACGCTTCTTCTCTGATACCTACCCCAACGTAATTATCGTATATGGTGTTGTTTCTGAGGGTGGGCTTGGAGAGCCCTCGCACCCCTATACCAGCCACCTTATTATTGTATATGGTGTTTTCATAGATTTGGCCATAGGCACCCAGACCGTGACTCACACCGATGGCGTTATCAAAGATGAAATTATTGTGGATCGCAGCTTTTTCGGTGAAGCGTTTATGGCCGTGGATTCCGATCCCCACATGTTTATTGCCTTGAATTTTGTTATTGAATATTTCCGGGCTGGAATTGAGTATTTGCAGGCCGTGGCCGAAGATACCTGCTCCTCCGCCGGTTACAACAAATCCCTGCATTTTTCCTGAGGTCATATTGTCGAGATAACAGATAAAAACAGTTGCTTCGTTGTTATCGCCCCCACCGCCGTCAATAACCGGCCAACCCACGCCGATAAGATCAACAACCTTATCAACGATGATTTTTTCTTTATATACCCCGGCATTGACGATGATTTGATCATTGGCCTCAGCAGCATCAAGGGCACTTTGTATGGTCGGATATTCATCCGGCACGATTCGTTGTCCGATAAAGCGGCTTTGGCGTGAGCAGATATGGGCTGTATCCGGCTCGCTGTATTTCTTGCCGTTTTCCACCTGAAGTTGCACGGTGTAACAGCCTGGAGCGTCCATCACAAAGGTCGGCTTTGCTCTGTAGGCATCGGCAAAGGTCGTCCTGCTGGCAGCAGGTTTTTGGAGGAATTTCCAGAAGAATTTGAGTTCGTTGCCGTTTTGCTTTCTTTTGTCATGGGCAGAGAGTTTGACAGTGTCACCGACGTTCACGGGGTTCATCCGCTTGGTTATTTTTGCTGTCGGTGGTTTGTCGCTATCAACAACCAAGGTGATTATTTTTGGGTTGCCGCGTGCTCCCCAACGATCGGTAACATCCAGCCTTACTTTATAGGTGCCGCCCTTGTCAGAGATAAGCTCTGTTTTTCCTTGTGCCAAAGCAGATAAGGACGCGTTGCTTCCTGCTGGTTTCTTTTCCAGAGACCAAGCATAGATAAGCTCATCCCCGTTTTGATCGCTGCTCACTTCGCCATTGAGGGTGATTTTTTCCCCTGTATAAAATTTTTGACGAGGAAGAGCTATATCCGCTACCGGGTTGGCATTATTGGCAGATCGTGCTTCCGGGAAGGTGAAAGGACCGCCGTAGGTACCCATATCATTTTTATCAGCACCCAGAGAGGGTCCGAAATTTTTATCGTTAAAGCTGACATCAGGATCTCCGCTATCGATTGCCGGTGAACCGGGCCGGAGATGATAGTCGTGTTGTGCCGGGTTAACAAAGAGTGGATCTGCTAAGATGTTTTTGCTTTTTTCCAGGCTGACTATATCTTCGTATCCGCCGAACTGAAGTCGGGTGTACCAGAGAAAATCAGGATGGAATCCGTTGACTTTATTATTGGCAAAGAGGAGGTTGTAGGAATAACCAGAACCGTTGGAGTGAATACCTGCCTCTCCATTATGGGTAATAATGTTACTTTTTATTTCCGGGGCTTGCACTTCAGCTGTTGTCAGGTCAACAGTAGGATCGCCAACTGAAATTCCAGCAAGCAGGTTGCCAGTGACGGTGTTGTTGGCAATGAGCATCGGTGTGACAGCCGCCCGTATACCGGCCTGGCTGTTTTCGTAGACAAGGTTGTTACGGATGACACCTGTTGCCCAGGCTGCGTTGATTCCGGCTCTTTTGTTATTATAAAGGGTATTATTAGATATGGTTATTATTGACAACTCGGTACCGCCAACGTTGATTCCCGCTGTGAGGTTGTTGTTGATCTTGTTGCCCATAATGATAACAGCACTGTTTTTTTCAAGAAAAATACCGGCCTGCCCGTTGGCGGAAATCGTATTATTGATAATTGTGGCATTACAGGTGCGGAGGAAGATTCCTGCGGCATTATTCCCCGTAATAAAATTATTTTTTATAGTTATGGTAATGGAATCAGCATAAATGCCTGGGCCGACCGGGGCCTCTGGAGCAATTATCGGTGCCTTGCCTCCGGTGATAATGAAGCCATCTATGACTGTGTTGTCTGCCCCAAAGAGGGAAAATCCCCCCATGGAACTTCCTCCTAAGGTGGTGGCGTGTGCTGCAATGTCGCGTTCTGTGAAGGTGCTGTTCCAGCCGCCCTCCAAGGTAATACCCGGACGCAGGCTGATTCGTTCAAAATATTTTCCCGCTGCAACCCGAATAGTATCGTTTCCCTGTGCAGCCTGGATAGCCTCGTTAACAGACGGGTAATCATTGGGCACTAAAATAATATTTGCTGCCGCCGGAGAACACCAGAAAACAATGAGCCATGCTGCAAGGGTAAAGAAGAGCTGCCGTGTGGAAAAAGTCATCATGAAACCGGATAGCTGGTAATTTAATTAAACGTATTGAAGTGAAAAAACCTGTTAAGAAGTACAGGATTGGGAGCCGATACATGCGGGGATGCCGAATTTTGAACCTCGTTGAGAATCTTATTGAGCACGTATAGGGTGAACACAGACAGTGTTTGAAGGATATTTTCAATCAAACAATGCATTAAAAGGACGTGCTGAACAGATCAAAACGCCATTTTGATTCTTCGAGGTCTTTGTCAAATTCCTGCCGAGGAATAACCTTGCCAAGGTTTATGGCCAGGAGATTGTTATCCGCACTAAAGTGGAGCAGTCCTTTGGGTTGCCCGTTCTTCAGGTAGACCTGTCCGTCATAAGGTGATGGGTGGTGAAAGAGACCGTAGAGCAAACCGCCCAGTGCACCCACACCCATGCCTTTTGCCATGTACTGGGAAAAGATTTCATTATCGTCATCTTCGCTCAGTAGGCCGATAGACAGTCCGGCAATACCACCAACAGCTGCTCCCCAAAGGCTGTTAATAAACACAACATCAAGAGGTTGACTGCGCCCCTGTGTTGTTCCACCTACAATCAGAACAGCAGACACCACAGTAATGCTTATACCTTTTGTCAACCAGTTCATTTAAACCTCCTCTTGTGCGACATCTATTAATTGAAGCTCTTTTACTCAGGAAAAAAATATCCGTTGCAGATTACAGGCTGGTCGGCTCTTTGTAAAAAGCGTGGTACCACAGAAGAGGTAAGCCGATAAGCGGATAAAATTGGGTACGCCCTTGTTCCTCAAATTTAAAATAAAACAAATTGCCATAAAATGATACTCTTTTATACTGAAAAATGTATAAAAGTACAATTTTTTTTACTGGGATTTTTCTTGATCGTTTCGCTGGGCTCAAGTCAATTGCCTTGGCCCGTGTTTTTCGGTGGGTTCTGGTGAGAGTTGTGGAGGGGTGGACTCTCTGCGTCGAAAAAGGGTTTCCTGCTTTGTGCGGGCTACGTATCCAAGCAGGCCGCCACTGCCAGCAGTCAACAGCATAGCGCCAAAGGTGATGAATTGGCTGTAAAGAAGCACGCCGCCCAGGACAATAAAGCCGGTGACAACGGTACCGACTTTTATGTTTGCCATTGCATAGGCCCGTTTTGTTTCTTTGAGTATTTCCTTATGCTTTTTATTAGCAAGCCTATTTTTTTGGCGTTCCGCATTCACTCGAATTTTTTCCCGCTCTTTGGCATGGGTCTCCTTGAGTGATTCCATGGCGGCGAAATTATTTTGTCGGGCAATGGAGGAAAACCAGAGGGCCATGAGGAGAATAAAGGCGATATTCAACGCGATAAGGGTCAAGAAAAGGTCGTTTTCGCTGGCGGGGCCTCCGGTGATGAGAAGGTAGGAGAGCCCTGCCGTAGCTGCCTGGAGAAGAATGATTCCAGGGAGAAATCTGATCATAGTAAAAGGGTGCAGTTTATTGTTCAGTCAGCATTTCAGCCATTTCGACAAGTCGTATGAACTCAGCCCGATAGCCTTCTTCGTCTGTGCCCTTTGCGCCCTTGGCAAGGGTGAGGGTTTGCGACCAACTGACTCCGTCAGCATGTTCGGAATCGCTGAGCAGCATACCGAAACCGGCAACAGAGGCGGCAAAACGGAAATCATTGCCGGTCTCCTCTAGTGCAAGCCTGTTATCTTTTACCACTGTGCTGAGTAGGATAGATTCGGATGTCTGGAGCGGTTTATAGCGGAGTTTGACAGTCATCAATTCGTTGGCGTATTGCGTTTCTGAATCAGGTGCTTTTGAATCAGATACAGCTGAAACAGCATCGTTCTTCTTGCTCTTTTGATATTTGAGGGGATCCACAGTCGGCTGGCCAGCAGCTCCGACTGGGATCAGTTCATACAGGGCCGTGACCCTATGGCCGACTCCGATTTCACCAGCATCTTTTTTATCGTCATTAAAGTCTTCATCAGCAAGGGCCCGGTTTTCATAACCGATCAGCCGGTACGCGCCGACCTTTGCCGGATTAAATTCCACCTGAATTTTGACATCACTTGCCAGAGCAAAGAGGGTGCCGCTCATCTCTTTAACCATGACCTTTTTTGCCTCCAGCAGGTTATCAATATAGGCATAGTTGCCGTTCCCCTTATCTGCGAGGACTTCCATCGTATCATCATGATAGTTGCCCATGCCGAAGCCGAGGACGGTGAGGAAGACCCCTGATTTTCTCTTTTCCTCTACCAGTTTTTGCAGCTCGTCGCGACTGGTGATGCCCACATTAAAATCGCCGTCCGAAGCAAGAACGATTCGGTTATTGCCTTTGGGGAGAAGGGCCTGTTCTGCTAATTGGTAGGCGGTCTCAATACCGCTAGAGGCATGAGTTGAGCCTCCTGCACCCAGTGCTTCAATAGCCGTGATGATTTTCTGCTGTTCAGAACCAGGGGTCGGGGGCAGCACCACCTGATCATGTCCGGCATAGACCACGATGGAAATCCGATCATTCCTGCCCAGCTGTTTGACCAGCATCTTCATAGATTTTTGCAGGAGGGGGAGCTTGTTCTGCTCGGACATGGAACCTGAGACGTCGATCAGAAAGACGAGGTTGGACGGCGGAAGGTCTTTTTTGTCAATATCCTTTGCCTTCAGGCCGATTCGAACCAGCTTGTGGCTGTCATTCCAAGGGCAGGGGCCGACCTCTGTTGTCACGGAGAAAGGATGTTCGGCATTTGGTTGAGGGTAATCGTAGGAAAAATAATTGATCATCTCCTCAATCCGCACAGCCCCCTTGGGTGGCAGTTTCCCTTCGTTGATAAAGCGGCGTACATTGCTGTAGGAGGCTGTGTCTACGTCAATGGAAAAGGTGGACAGGGGATCATTGGCTGTGCTGATGAAGCCGCTTTCTTGCAGGGCATTATAGGATTCTGTGTTCCACGCGGGCTGAGATTGAGGAGCCGTTGTTATGAGCACGGATTGGGAATGAGCAACTTCCTCCACCATCATTTTTGGTGTTTCAGAACAAGAGGTAAGGGTCAGAAGAAGGATGATAGGGGTGATTTTCTTGAGGGGCATTAGGATCTCCTGCCTGCTCGATAACAGCAGCACGGCTCTTATTGCTGGCGGCAAAATATTTGTCGGCTTCTTTGCTTTTCGGTTTTCGAGGTGTACAATGATACATTATGCATTGAACTTCGTTCTACTCATTACACGATGATAAAAAAAACGGCAATACATTTGGATATATTCCTTGCCAGTCACCTTTGAGGCCTATTGGAAATGTTTGTAGGGAGTTATATTCGCACCTGAGAGAGGCGTCGTCTGTACTGTGTTAGAAGTGGACGCCGTGAATATATGAGCTGCATGCTAAAGTAGACTAAAGGCAGACGACTAAAGGCAGGCATCAGGGAGAAGTAGAGAAGCATGAGGCAAAAGAGAGAAAAGAGAGAAAATGAGACTGTGGCGGGGAATCTCCCCCGTGGTGTTTATGCTATTAAAAAAGATATATTTTGCTATATCTTGGCCGGAATGGTGTTGTTGGGATTAGTTTATCTTTTTTCGGTTTTTTGGATGTATCGGCGGCAAGATGCGGCTCGGTATCAGGAATGGAAGGAAACTGTTGAGGATATTTACTCTCATCGACTCAGTGAAGCAGAAAAGAACCTGAGATCACTCCTGTTGGTGCTGCGTGAAAATCCAGCCCTCCAGCAGCAGTTTATGGCCGGGGACCGGGAAATGTTGCTGGAAACCAGTCGTTATCTGGAGCAAAGTTTGCGTCAGGAGTACCATATAACCCATTTTTATTTTCACTCACCGGATAGGGTTAATTTCCTCAGGGTGCATCAACCTCAACGTTATGGAGATCGAGTTGATCGTTTAACGATCCGACAGGCTGTTAAGACCGGAGAAATTGCTTCCGGGCTGGAACTCGGTCCGTTGGGCACGTTGACATTGCGAGCGGTTATACCCTGGTACTCCCGAGGGCAGCTGCTCGGTTATCTGGAATTGGGTAGAGAGATGGCTTCGATAGCCTCTATTTTTCGTCAGTCCGAGACGGTAGACGGCTATCTACTTACGGTGAACAAGCAATTTGTTGAACGCCAAGGCTGGACCTTGGGTATGGCTATGTTGAACCGACCGGCTGACTGGTCTGCGTTTTCAGACAGGGTAATTATGATCAATACCCTGCCTGAACGATTTGCCTATCTCGGGAGTGAACAGATAGAGCAGCATCGGCTCCAGAGCTTTCTGCACCGCTTTGTTTTTCCGGAGAATATGTTCTATATGATATATGATCGACCCTTGATCGATGTTTCCGGCAGGCAGGTGGGCAGGCTGATCCTTGTTCACGACGAATTAAAAGAACTTTTACTTGCCCGGCGGGTGAATAATTTTTTTCTTCTCACCTTATTGGGGCTGGCGGTCCTGCTCCTGATTATTTATTACCATGTGCTGCGTAGGGTGGAACTCCAGCTGGTAGAGTCCGGTGTTGTGCTGGAGGAGAGCCGTCAACAGCTGATTACCTTTATGGATACGTTGCCTGACGCTGCTTTTCTCAAGGACGGGAAAGGCCGTTGGCAGCTGACCAATCGAATAGCAAGAGATCTGTTTCAAATAGAAGGGTTTCCTTGGAAGGGCAGGACCGATGCTGAGCTTGCCAAAGCGCGTTCTCACTGGGAAGAGGCTCATTTATCCTGCATTGTAAGTGACGAAAAAGCCTGGCAGGCAAAGGAGATGTTTCTCGACTATAAAAAGATTCGGGGGAAAGATGAAAAAGATGAACAGGAGCGGGTCTTTGAGATCAGAAAGATGCCGCTGTTTTTTGCTGACGGACAGCGCAAAGCCTTGGTCATCATCGGGCGTGATATTACCACAGAAAGATTGGCAGAGAAAAAACTGAAGAAGAGCGAGCAATTCCTTGCCCAGACCCAGCAGATTGCCGGACTCGGCAGTTGGCGGCAGTATTTTCCTGATAACGGGCAGGAGTGGTCGCCAGAGATGTATGAAATCCTGGAACTTGACCCGGCAAGTACCGAAACCTCTATGACCTCGTTTCTTGAAGTTGTCCATCCCGATGATCGGCAGATGGTCAGCGACACCTATACCCAGTCAGTTCTTGGTCGGAGTTCTTTTTGTCTTGAGAACAGGTTATTGATGAGTGACGGGAGGATTAAATATGTGCTTGGGCGAGGTGAAGCCGAGTATGACAATGACGGTAAGCCCTTGCAGTCCATCTGTTCGGTACTGGATATAACCGCGCGGAAAAAAATAGAGCAAGAACTTATTGAAGCACAGCAGCAGGCTGAGGCGGCTAGTCAGGCAAAATCAAAATTTCTTGCTAACATGAGTCATGAACTCCGGACCCCGATGAACGCCATTATCGGGATGTCGAAACTCGCTCTGGAAACAGAGCTGACAAATGAGCAGAGAAATTATATTGATAAAGCGCATCTCTCTGCTGAGTTACTGTTGGGTATTCTCAATGATATTTTGGATTTTTCCAAGATTGAAGCCGGAAAGATGAGCCTGGAAATTATTCACTATAAACTCCATGCCGTGTTCGAGAATCTGTACAACCTTGTCGGTTTGAAGGCTGCCGAGAAAGCTTTGCTTTTGCATATTGATATTGCCGGTAACGTCCCTGATACCTTGCTGGGAGATCCCTTGCGTCTCGGCCAGATCCTGGTAAATCTGGTTAATAACTCGATTAAATTTACAGAAAAGGGGAGTGTTGCTGTCTCCGTTGAATTGATGGAGCGGACAGAAGACCGGGTCGTTCTCCATTTCAGTGTCACTGACACCGGCATCGGTATGACTCCGGAGCAGCAGAAAAGGCTGTTTCAGCTTTTTAGTCAGGCTGACAGCTCTATTACCCGTAAGTATGGCGGTACTGGCTTGGGATTGTCTATTTGTAAACGCCTCGTCGAAATGATGGGTGGAAAGATTTGGGCGGAGAGCGTGCATGGTCAGGGATCAAGCTTTCATTTCATCTTGCCCCAGCAGGTCGGCAATGCCCTTGCTCACTTTGAGGAGATATCCGGCGTTGCAGAAGATATCGGGCGACTGGACGGAACTAGGATTTTGCTGGTGGAAGATAATCAGATCAATCAGGAGCTTGCCGAGCTCATGCTGAGCCGACAAGGTATGAAGGTGACTGTTGCTAGCAACGGCGAAGAGGCCTTGTCCGCCCTTGATACGCAGGAATTTGACGGGGTACTCATGGACATTCAGATGCCGGTTATGGATGGATACACGGCTTGCGTAGAGATACGCAAGGATCTTCGGTATAAGGATCTGCCCATTATCGCCCTGACAGCAAATGTCATGGCCGGTGATCGGGAGAAGAGTAGGAAGGCCGGAATGAACGGGCATATCGGCAAGCCGTTTCGAGAAGAGGACATGTTTGCTACTATGGTGCGCCTGATTCGACCGGAGAGCTCGCCGCCTGCAAGCGAGGATAAACAGGGTGAGGAGCAGGGAGAAAAGCAGGCAGAGAAAAGAACGGTGAAGGCAGCTGCCAGCAGGGAACCTGTGAGTTTCTTTGGCCTTGCAGGTATTGAGGCTGGCAAGGGGATGCAAAATACCATGAATGATCCTGAAATTTACCGACAGGTGTTGCAGCTCTTTCGCAAAGACCAAGGCGATTTTGCCTGTCAGTTTCAGGAATCACTCACTGGGGATGATCCTCAGGCTCCGACTCGAATGGCACATACCCTGAAGGGGATAGCCGCAACCGTGGGCGCAACCCGGCTTCAGGAGGAGGCCCTGCACTTAGAGACCATTTGTCGGGAAGATGGGCCGGAGAAGGAAAGAGAGGAGCAGTTCCGCAGAGTCACCAAGGAGTTGGATGCGGTGTTTGCGGAACTGGAT